>JAUVZB010000093.1 GCA_030602785.1 Dehalococcoidia bacterium | reverse complement strand
ATTGCAAGATACCTGTTCACCCCTATGTGCCAAAGTATGTCCCACTGCCAGTTGTCATGGCCATCGTCCGTACTGAAGCTGAACTCGAGTCCCATCCCCGATGTTCGAGGCAAGGCAAAGTGTCCTTCAAGCCCACACTGGTAGTTTGGCGCCTCCTCGGGCCAGAGCTTCGCTGCATACGCCCCATGCCGAGTATGGCCGGTATGCAAACAGACAAGATCACCAGGCCCCCAGTAAAACGGCCATAGCGCCCCAAAACCCTCACTGAAGTCTGTGCTGTGATACACGTCTCCTCGCCGGTCCCAGAGATGGGGACTCCCGCCTCTGACCGCGTGCTCGCCCAGGTCGTCCAGGCCGTAGACCGTTTGTTTTGGCCCTACAAGTCCCCAATCAGGCGTTCCGTGGGGCATCCTGCCCTCCTATGTTTCCAGGGTCATGACGTGGCCTAGCAAGTGAACTCCGCACGTGTCGCCAGCAAGACTGCCTATGAAATGGCACCGTACGACATCGCCGGGGACCATCCAGAGCGAGTAGTAGTAGCGGCTCATAGAGCCTGCGCCGAACGCTCTGATCTCGTTGTAGAAATATGGATCATCCCCCACTTTGATGAGTTGGTAGGCGTGCTCGGTGGTAGGGGAGGTCAGGTCCCAAGCGCCGATGTTGATGATGACCCAGACGACGCCCGCCGGGGGAGTGTCACTATCGTAGGTTCCTCCTGCACCGGACACTATGCCTGACTTTATCTCCCCCAACCGTCCACCAAAGGAGTGAAGCTGATCCTCGCCCCGCACGATGAGCCGGTCGGTGGCCACGGACTGAAGGGCGTCGCGCATGTCCTCGATGAGCTGTAACTGAGCCAGAGCCAAAGCCTGGGCAGCCGCAGTCGCAGCGCCGGCCGGAAGCCCAGACGCGATCACATCCACCTGCAACTGTCCGGCAGCGTCCACGCTACAAACGCGGTATCGCGTCCCGTCCCAGGCAAGAAAGGCCCTGGGCATGGGCGCGTGCTCTGGTAGTATCTCTGGCATCAGCAACCTCCTGGTGATACGCCCAAGTCCTCGTAGACCTGGCGTATCTGTTGCTGTGAAGGCTCAGGCAACGCCGGATCGACGAAGCACATGAAGGTCAAAGTGTGCGGATAGAAGTCGTCGTAGCTCCAGGCGTGAAGCACGAACTCAAACGGCTGCGCGGTCAAGGGGAAGCTGTCTGCAAAAGTGAATATGTAATCGTTCCAGTGAAAGCTCTGCAATGGCGACCAGGGCCAGGCTTGTACCCCCTGGTGGGTGATCGCCAGGTGAGCCAGGCCGAAGCATCCTTTGGGAAAGCCGAACCATACCCTTGTAACCTTGCCAGGGTACACGCGCAACGGTAACGGGGTGGCGTAGGTTGGCCTACCCTGGGCTATGTCTGCAACCGTGTTCACCGGAGCGGTGATCTCTGCCTTGAAGAGCATCCCCTACTCCCTATCGCTAGGATGACCTCTAGTCACGGTGTGGTAAACTCCTCTAGGACGTACCCTCCGACGGTCATCTCGCAGTGATGCCCGTCCACGCACGCCTCGTTCTGCTCGATGTTCTCGTAGATGAAGCGAGCGTAGACCTGCATGTTACTCAGGATGGTGTGCTGACGCATCCGGCGATACCACATTCCTACCAAACAGTTCACGTGGGTTCTCCGAGGGATCAGTCTCTCAGCCTGGACGACCCCAACCTCGATGTCGCCACCGTCTCCGTTATGGTTGCATACCGCCACGCCTTCGATGACGATGACCTTGTTTAGCTCGGTAAGGGGCACGGTCTTCAAGACCAAGTCTACGCCGTCGCGTACGTACCCGTCCACCATCCAGATAAAAGGATCGCGCTTCTGTGGCATCTCTACCTACCTCCTACTCACACGCTGACCGCCGACGGCAAGGATGGCCGAAATACCCCGCCGCCAGCGGTCGTCGAGAAGCTGAGAACCCATGCGCCCTCCACATGGGTCGCTCAGTACGGATGTGCTTGCTGGGTCACGATCTGGACGAGAGGCCACTCCGCGCTTGCGGGAGGTGTCTCGATGGCGTGAGTCAGGATCAGCCGCAAGTTGCCCATCGGCGTGACCTGGAGCCAGTCGGCTGCATTCTCCTGATCCCCAAAGGGATAGCAGAAACAGTCCATTGGCGTTCTGGTCAACCCTAAGAAGTAGACCTCTTGGCGGTTGTCGTGGTCCTGCTCAGTGCCAGCATCATCCTCCATAGCAACGCGAAACATGTTGCTGGTCCAGCCGCGCAGAGCCACGATCATGCTCGCCGTTCCACTACAGACAAGCCCGTGACCGAGCCAGCCGCCAAAGTGCTCCCGATACTCGTGGTGAGCCATCCAGGGATCGCCAGCGGTCTCCATCTCAGGAAACCAGTTGATCATCAACCGGATGAAGTCGTCTGCCGCGAGGTCAACCGGAATCCACTTGTCCTGATCCTGGCTGATCTTGATGTGTTCGGTGCTCTCACCCATCTGGCCGTTCTCTACGTATGACCGCACCATCAGCTTCCTGATCGGGAAGTCTACAGGTAGCCAGGTGACCTCATCGCCAGGCCCTGCCGGCGTGTACTCTTTGACCTGCTTGGTCATCAGATACCCGCGCGGCCTTGCTCCCTCTTCCATGATCTTGGCCCAGATGCTGATCTCGATTGCTCTATCCGCGGCATCCTTCATTCCACCAGGCCCGATGGGAACCACTGCCGCAAGGTCCCAAGTGATTCGGATCTGTGGGTTCCTGAACTTCTTGGGATCGAAAATCCATTCAGGATCGGTCAGATCACGCCCAAAGTGAATTGGGAAGCACCAGTGCGAGGTCGCATCGGGATACTCATGGTGCCGGTGCATCGGCAGATACCCAAGGTCGAACCCTGACATGGCCCAACACTCTGCACCGTCCAGTGCGAAGATCACCTCGCTCCCGTCGATGACGGCGATCTCCTTGATCAGATACGGCACAGGTGGTGGATAGTACCAGTTCGGGCCCGCGCCCTTGGTCGCGTTACACTGCGCCCGAAAGTGAATCTTGAACTCAGTGACCGGATCGACGATGTTGATCGGGAACGTCCAGGTCAGGGCGTTCTGAATGAAGGCGTGCTGGTAGTCGAGACACGTATCTCTGATCTTCATGTCTCACCCCCTAGCTCGATGCCTTACGCGCTGCTGTCAGGGCCAAGCCAATGGCCTCACAGCGGGCGTAGTTGCCAGGGTCGCCTCTGGGACCGCGTGGAGGAAGGGTGACTCCCTCGATCACTGCCCGGTAGGGAGCGAAGCCCGACATGTAGCGAGGCTCCCCAAGCCGGACGCCGGCGGCCCAGCGTGCTTTCTTGGCTAGCGTCGCCTCGCGCCAGCCAGACGTACCTCTCTCGGAGACTCCTCTCTGGAAGGCCCCACGCCCGATGGCTTCCTGCACGCCCGCCTCATACGCGGACGCTGCCATAGCCGCGTTGCCTGCCCAGTCCTTTGCCGTGGTCCGAACCCCGGTCTCGTAGTAGGCTGCTCGCCCAGGCGTGACCTCGGCCCACTTCTTAGCGATCTCCGACATACTCTTGATGACTGCCACTTTCCCGCCCTCCTTCTAGTGGTTGTGTGAAGCGTTACACCACGTGGCGTAACACCCCTACCCCGTGTTCTCCTTTGCCTCCTCGATCGCGCGAAGGCAGCCTACGCAAAGCCAGGCCATGCTGCCCGACCTCTCCAGCGCAGGCGTCCCACACCCAAAACAGCAAAGGGGATTGACCTCAGCGGCCTGTTCCTCCCTCACTGTCCGAACCGTCTCTATGGCTTGCTCGATGTTCTTCTCATTGCGCTTGTGGCTGGCCACGGCGTTCTCGGTCTGCCGGACAGACCACTCCCTGGTGACAGCCTCGTGGCGAAGGAAGGCCCGTATTCCTGGGCTCTCGACCTTCTGAATCTCCAACGCGCTTCGCCAGGGGAGCACTCCTTCTTGTGTGGCCACTTGCGATTCATCATCGACCAGGGTGAGCCGGATGTAGCGACTGACCCACTGCTGTGGTTTCCCAAGAAGCTGCCCTATCTCGGTCTGGGTCATGTGCCTGTGTTCGCAGAGGTAACGAAGATACAGGCCCAGATCAACGGGGTTGGCGTCCTCCCTGATCAGGTTCTCCTCAATGGTGATCATGTGATCAGCCTGCCGCCTCGCCTCAATGACGTTGCAGGGTACCTCCTCCCATCCCATGCCAGAGACGGCGATGAAGCGCCTGTGCCCGGCCAGAATGCGATAGGCCCCGTCCTCGGGGATGACCACCAGGGGATGCAGAAGGCCGTTGGCTTGAATGGACCGTACCAGCTCGGCCATCTTCTCGTCATCGGCCACGCGACGCACTGGGTAGAGTGGAGGTAGTAGCTCCTCCAGGGGAATCGAGCGAACGTCCATGTGCAACTTACCTCTACACCCATTGTACCATAAAGCAGGGAAACCCGCAAGTGTTTTGGTCAAGAAACCCCTTGACATCCCCTGTGTCCTGTGGTATAATGGCAGTAGGAT
>JAUVZB010000034.1 GCA_030602785.1 Dehalococcoidia bacterium | reverse complement strand
ACCTCCACCTGCAGCCATCGCCCCCACCACGGGCAGGCGCAGAGGCGCCTGCCCCTACATTTCACGCTTCGCGCACTCCCGGCCTTCGTGAAATGGCGCACCAACCCTGCCCTACGCTGAGTAGCCTCACCGTCAGTGTGGTTATTCCGACAGGCTCCTAGGCTCTGCGGCCAAACTCAGCCAAGCCGGCTCGCCGGAGAGTAGCACCAATGCGCTGCTAGGGTATCCTCTGTCTTGGATCCTGCGTGTGGCGCATCATCATCTGTAGGCTCTCCCAGCCACCAATTGTCTGCAAGTCCTGAAGGTTCCCATGTGGCGCATCCCTTCATCCTGTTTGGCCAGGGTCTCTACGGGTTCAAGCACGCCGGCCGTGTGTTTCTCGCCGGGGCAAGGGACAAAGAAGCCGCGCGGCGCATCGGATTCGAGCCTTTCGACACACTTGATGAAGCGATCGCCGAGCCGGAACGGACACTTGGCGGCGGCTGCAGTATCAGCTATCCCGACATGCAACAGAACTTCATCCGCGATGTGGAGGAATAGCTATGCAGCCGTCGTGTGGACTGCCGAACGGCCGGCGGTTGTTGCAGCGTGAAGGAGCCTTTCAGTCAGAGGGGCAAAACATGAGCCGCCAGGGAATCGAACCCTGAACCTGCTGATTAAGAGTCAGCTGCTCTGCCAGTTGAGCTAGCGGCCCGAGAAGGGCAGATTCTAGCACTCGGCCCTCTTCGCGCACAAACTTCGCACGTGAACACTCAGGCGCCCCGCCGAAAGGCGGGGCGCCTGAGCAAGGAGGTGAAAAACCGTCTATCTCTCTCGCACTCACCAGTGGGCAGGCCGGGAGCCGGAGCCCTGACGGTCAGCACTAATAGTAGAAACGCACGGGTGTGCTACATGGTTTATGCTAGAATAACTCACTGCTGTGAGAATCCTCCGCGAGATCCTCATCACTGTTCTCATCGCTCTGGCTATCTTCGTTCCGCTCAAGGCCACGGTGCAGGGCTACGAGGTCCAGTACTCCTGCATGTTGCCCAACATAGAGGACGGCGACTGGATAATCGTGGACAAGGCTATCTACCACGTGTCCGAACCCAAGCGTGGCGAAGCTATCGTTTTTCTTCCACCGGAGGTACTGAATTCCGAGTACCCGTTCATCAAGCGAGTCATCGGACTGCCGGGTGAGACGGTGCAGGTCCACGACGGCAGTGTATTCATTGACGGCGTGGCCTTGGACGAGCCCTACGTGAATGAGAAGCCCCGATACACGATGGAGTCGGTCGTGGTCCCTGACGATGAGTACTTTGTGCTCGGTGACAATCGGAACAGCGCGAATGACTCGCACAATGGCTGGACCGCCCCTGCCAGTGACGTGATTGGCAAAGCGAAGTTCACATACTGGCCTCCGGAGCAGTGGGCCGCCATAGAGCATTTCGACTACGATGTGGACAGGTGACACGCATGGATAGCAGCCCGCAGCGGTCCGGAGAGACCTGTTCCACCGGCGTTCAGGAATTGTTCAGGAAGGCCGGTGTCATGCTCGATGGGCATTTCCTTCTAACCTCAGGGCTTCACTCCCCCGTGTACTGGGAGAAGTTCAAGCTGTTGCAGTTCCCTGGCTACACCGGCACGCTGTGCTCGCTGATTGCAGCGCATTTCCGGCAGAAGCACGCGAGTGTCGTCGTTGGTCCGACGATGGGGGGGGTGATACTGGCATTTGAGACCGCGCGTTTGTTGGGCACACGAGCTATGTTTGCCGAGAAAGACGGTGACGGACGTGCGCTCCGGCGTGGCTTCAGCATAACCTCCGGCGAGAAGGTTCTTGTCGTGGATGACGTCCTCACCACCGGCAAGTCTGTTACGGAAACACTGGAGGCCGTCCGGTCTCTTGGTGGTGACGTGGTCGGTGTGGGAGTGCTGGTTGACCGGAGTCAGTCGTGCCTGGACTTTGGCACAGAGCTCTTCAGTTGCCTGCGTGCGCCGACCGTTGCGTATGCACCGGACCAGTGCCCGCTGTGCGCGGCAGGCGTGCCCCTCACGAAGCCCGGCGGTGCGTAGCCGGCCGCCTTTGCTCTCGCCAGTCTGGACTGAGAACTCCTGTCCTCGAACCGGCCGGACACGGCCCTGCGCCCGCACACTGCTTTGTGGCTACGCACGTTGGTCAGCACTCGACGACCATAGGCCGCACTCGCGCCGTCCCGTTGACGCGGGAGGCTACGTATGGTAAATTTTTGGCCGCGCCGAGGTAGCTCAGGTGGTAGAGCAGCGGACTGAAAATCCGCGTGTCATCAGTTCGACTCTGATCCTCGGCACCACTTCTTCTCCTTCCCCTGTTGCCCACCGCCAGTATCCTCCGCTCGTTCGGTTCGCGCCCGTGGCTGGCTCGCAGGCGCGGCCTCATCTTGAGTTGCTGGTCTCCAGGTTCAGTGACCTCCGGCTCGACGGCTGAACCACTCCCTGTCATTACGTCCCGCGATTTGACACCACAAGCCTCTTGTGATTCAGTCAGAAAGAACGGCGAACCGGGGCGCATTGTGGAGGATTTCTGCCTGGAGTCCGCTACGTAGCAAGCGCTCCGTCGTGGAAGGAGATGGCCCATGACGACCTATGTGACGCTAGTCAAGTTCACATCCGAGGGACCGAACAGCATCACGGACTTCGGTAAGGCGTGGGAAGAAGCAGCGCAGTATATTGCGTCGATGGGCATAGAGACGATTGGGGCGTACGGTCTTCTTGGCCCCTACGACCTGATCATTGTGTACCGGGCAGCCGACCAGATGGCCGCCGCGAAGCTCCCGCTCTCACTCGCCTCCCTCGAGGGTGGCATCAAGACAGAGACGTGGACTGCCATCCCGCTTGAGGAGTTCGTGCGGCTTCCCGAGCAACTGTTGTGCGAGTGGCCTCGAAAGCAGTCTGCCACGTGACCTGGTGTGCTACAATCTCGCGGCCATACGGCGCATACGACCGCCCACGTGTCTGATTGCGCCTTGCGCATCTTGTTCACCTGTTGTGCACGTGCCGGAGTGGCGGAATGGTAGACGCGGCAGTCTCAAAAACTGTTGGAGGGTAACCTCCGTGTCGGTTCGAGTCCGACCTTCGGCAGTCTTTCGGGTGCCGGATTGTGTAGCGGTAGCACAGGGGACTTTGGATCCTCTAGCCCAGGTTCGAATCCTGGTCCGGCAGCCAACACCCTCCGCACAACTCGTGCAGATACACGAGTGAAAATGCTACAATACGCGTCGCGTTTTCGTTCCGCAGTAGCTCAATGGTAGAGCAGGCGACTGTTAATCGTCTGGTTGTAGGTTCGAGTCCTACCTGCGGAGCCACAACTAAATGCTCCGGGTCTCGCGGTTCTTGGTTGACGCGAGACACCGTGGGTTGACCCCTCGTGATCCTATCGTTTCCCCGTACTGACTCTGGTCATCCATGCCCTTGCGCGCCCACTTGCGCCGCTTCGTATATCGCTCCCGATTCTCCGTCTTGAAGCGGTCCATCCGTGGTCCGAGTGCAACCTTGATGGTTGCGCCCGCTGGCCGGGAACATCCTTTCCGGCCTGCCCCATTCTCGGGTCTGCGAGCCGCCTTGTTCGACAGCCCGGTTACACGTGGGCAGGCGGACGGTACTCGGAAACAGCGATGTGTCAGGGCCATAGCCAAGAGATGGTCGAGATTCATCTGTGAATGTCGGCCTTCAGATAGGGGCGCATTAGAAATGCCACCTGGCAAGAAGTAGTCGATCGCCATATTCTCACCAAGAGGCACCGGAGCGGGTCCCCAGATTTCTATCCGGTATCTCTCTGCCACCTAGGAGCCTGTCGGAGTAATGTCCGGTCTAGCTTCAACATGTGGAAAAGACCGAAAGAATCTAGCTTCAGAAGCTGGTCTATTTGGGATTACTCGGACACGCTCCTAGTCCAATTTGGCTGGCAGGAGTGAGCAATGACCGAGTTGGAGTTTGAGGTCCTGAAGAGGATGATGGCAGTGGGGCTGTTCGTTGTGTGGATGGTTGCGGCGTATCGCTGTGCCGAGCAAGGGAAAGAGATTCGAGGGCTGAAAAGACGGCTAGTGGCCTTTGAGGATGGCTATCAAGGCGATGATTCCGCCCACGATGCCCGCGATGCACAAAGCGGTCCAAAACAGCACGTCAGCGGGGCGCGACGGGTCTTTGAATTGATCTTCCAGTTGTGGAAACAGAAGGGACAGGCTGCAGGAACAGAAATGGAGGAACAGAAGGTCCACGACCACTGCGGCGGCCTTCCCGCCCCATCCACCACTACCGATCTTCCAGAGGATTCTACTTCCGCTATCCACCAGCCTGCAATACCATCCGTCTCATCTTCGGATGAGGGGAGACAGGATGGCGTCAATCAAGTTAGAACGGAACTGGCAGACGTCGTGGGCGCTGATTTTCTCCCGGTATCCTGTCGAGCGGCCCGTGCCATGTCCGGGGCGCTCACCCCGGTCTCCCCACCGGAAGGATGTAGAGGGGCAACTCTCCTTCGGCGAGGCCCAGCAAGGCGGCTATGGTCCTCGTCCTGAACGCTCCGACGGGCACGCTTCCCAGGCCGAGCGCAGTGGCCTGGAGCAGGACATTCTGTGCCGCGTGGCCGACATCCATGTGCACGTACATCTGGCCACGGTCGCCGTAGGGGCCGGTTGTCCTGTCGTATATGGCAGAGAGGACGATACTGGCGGCGGCGTCTGCAATTTGGGGTTGCTTGAGCGCGGCTTCGCTGAGCTCCGCCCTGATATCCTCGTGTCTTACAGCTGACAACGTATGGCTGTCCGGCTCGTAGTGATACAGGCCGGGCTCCAGTCCTTCCACCTCACTGACAACGGCGTAGGTCTCGAGAGGATATGTCGCGCCGGCAGACGGGGCTGTGCGGAGCCCGCGAGAACCCGTTGACCCCTGTGCCGCCCAGAGGAGCTGCGCGAGCTCGCCGAGCGTCAGCGGTTCCGTAGTGTAGCTGCGTATGGAGCGGCGTAGTGACAGCACCTCCTCCAGTGAGATTGTGCTCTTCGTACGCGGCTGTGGCAGTTCCATGTCGCCTCCCTTTCTCTGTATCGATTGTGCCGCGGTGATGTTTCTCGCGGCACCCGCGTATCGTACGTGGTGTTGAGATGAAGCGTCGCCGGCAACTTGCGATGAAGGGCGCCGGCCACGGCGGCCCTGCAGCCACCCGGTATTCGATTGGCTGCAGGATAGCAGAAGCGCACTGGAGCCGCTGGGACGGCATATCCCGGCGGCCGCGTGGGTCTATACTTGTGCCGTGCCAACCGGCGCAAGGAGTGAGCGACAGGTGTTACAACGACCGGGAAAGGCATCTGTAATCCGACTGGCGGCTACGTGCGCCGCGTGTCTTGCCGTGCTTGTGACGGCGTGCACAGACGTAGTCGCGGAACCCGGGGACTTCGTGACGTTCGAGGACGAGGGCGGCCGCTTCAGCATCGCGCTGCCGCCGGAGTGGGAGATTGACCCGACGTCGAGCCGCTACAGGTTCTTTGCGGGACTGCCGGCGCTTGAGCCCGGCACGCGCTATGACGCTACCCTGGGACTGACCTGGGGACCGCTTCCGTGCGACAGGGTGCGCGTGGACGATGTGCTCGAGTGGTATGCAGAGAGATTGCTGGCCGCGGAGGGATGTGTCGGGCACTCGCGGACAGAGACGGTCGTTGATAGCCGCCGGGCGCTGCTGCTCGATAGCTCCGTTTCGCTGCCGGATGGAGACGTGTCGCGGGAACTGACGCTTGTCACCGAGGGCTACGGTGTTGTCTGGCAGGTCACGTGCCGGGCCGTGGACGGAGAGCGATTCAGGGAGTTCGAGGGGGATTTTCGTGCCATGCTGGCGAGTCTGAAGGTGTCGGGCTCGTGGCAGTAGCAGCTTGACTAGGAAGAGAGGTCGGCGTCGGGTGGCTGTGGCTCGCCGGCAGGTTTCAGGTCTGCAAGCAGTCTCGGCAATGCAGCCTCGATGCAGCTTCTGATGTCTCTGATGCAATCTTCGTAGTCCTGAGAGAACGCGGGGTCGTCAATATCACCCGAGGAGCCGGCGTATTCACGCAGCGTGAAAGTGCGGTCTGCCGGCATTCCTTTGGTCTGGTCCCGTTCCATCGTGAGTATCACGTCTGTGGCGGCCAGCAGTTCATCGCTCACGGGTTTCGGCGGGTACTGTGCCAGCAGGTCTGAACCGTACGTTCCGGTGATGGCCTTCTTTGCACCTTTGCTGGCGGAAGTGGGGGGTGAGGTGTCTAGAGCGGCTGAATCGACTGCCATGAGGTTCTGAAGTCCTCGCTCTGCCAGCATCCGTTCCAGAACCGTCCTGGCTATGGGAGAACGACATGTGTTGCTGTCGCATATGAAGAGGACGTGTCGCATGGCAGCTACTCTACCACTTGCTGCACAGAGACGCGAAGGCCGAGAGCCCGGGCAAGAAAGTCCGACCTCTCCCGGGCGGTTGCGACCTCATCTGAGACTGTTCCAATGGAGCGGACGAGAATCCGTATCCACGTAGCTGACGGCACGATTCTGATTCCAGCCACAAGGCTGCGTAGGGGCTCGTCAAGGGCCTCCGCGATTTGCAGGATGCCGGCAAGCTTCATAGTGCTCCCGGGGTTCACCAGGGGTTCGTCCGCTATCTCGTATGGCTTCGAGGCGGAGTGCCAGAGCACGCAGTAGAGGAGTGTGGAGCGGTCCTGCGAAGAGAGAGGCTTGGCCAGGAGGGGGCCCGGAGGGTTGTCCAGGCAGCACCTCAGTGCCTGGAAGGAGATAGCCTCATGCACGTCCGCGCCTGAATCGGTCGGCAGCCATGGTGGCAGCAACCCTATCTCTTCGCGAGCCTTCGCAGACACGCCGATGTCGTGGACCAGGCTGGCGGCGAAGAGCGTACGCCGCTCGGATGCTGACATGCCCGGGAGGAGGTCTATTGCAGAGAACTGGTCGAAGAGGGACGTGGCGAGGTCGGCGACCTTGTGTGCGTGCGCCTCGCCGTAGCCGTAGTCGCAGCGCTTCGCAAGGAGTTCGATGGCCTGAATCTGGCCCTCGGTCATAATCTGAAGAGCATACCACGTCGAGTTCAGGGATGAGCTCTCGCAGACCTCCGAAGGCGTGAAAGACGACGCGTGCGGCGCGAAAGGGCCCATTCCTGTTCCAGAACTTCCTGTACGAAGATGCGGACTCCGAGCGCGCCGCTCAGCATGCCGGATTTCCTCCGGGCCTGCGCGACCTCGGCACCCGCCTCGTCGAACGTGTGCACGAGCAGTCGTATCCATGCAGATGCCTTCTTGACCTGGACTTCCTGCACCATGAGCCTGTGCCGCGTGTCCAGGGCGTCCGCGATTCGCAGGATGCCGGCAAGGAGTGTGGTGCGCTCGCGGTTGTAGAGAGGCTCCGGTTCCACTTCGTAGACATCGGAGGCGGAGTTCCACAACACTGAGTAGAGGAGCGTGGAGCGGTCGACAGCGGAGAGAGGGTGCAGCTTGAAGGTGGGCATGGAATCCTTGGAGCGTGTGCGCAGGGCCTCGAATGACACGATGTGATGGCCGTTGCCCTTCGTTTCCGGCGGCGCCCAGGGAGGCAGTGCTCCAATCTCTTTGAGCGCCCGGGGAGAGGAACCAACGTCGTGGGCGTAGCCGGCGGCCACAAGCGTACGGCGGTCTGATATCGAGAGGCAGGGCAGGAGACCGAGGCTGGAGAGTTGGTCGAACAGCGAGGACGCGAGGTCAGCGACTTTGTGGGCGTGAAGAGAGCCGGAGCCGAAGCGGTATTCCCCGGCAAGGAGTTCGATTGCCCGTACCTGTGACTCGGTCATCGATACCTGCTTCCACCATATCATGTGGTCGCCCATCTGTAAAGACCATATATTGTGGTCCACTGGCCGGAAGCCCTTTGCTGCTTGGCAGCAGCGGCAGCGCTTTGCGAGAGACTCTATGGCACGTATCTGCAAAGCTGTCGTGCCCCCTGCAGTAATAGATAGAGCACCATGAACTCAGTTGGATTGGGAGGGTACCCTGCGTTGGCGGATTGCAGCCACGCTGTTTCCCTCCAATGTGCGATAGTATGCAGATACGGGACACGGTGTTGATGCAGCTCTTGTCCCGGCAGGAGTGCGAATGGCGGCCAATATGGAACGACCCGATATCGTGACGATACTGCGGAGTTCTGAAGCGTTCTCGACGCTTGACGAAGCTGAACTCGGTGAACTTGCCTCCGTTTGCAGGGAGACGACTTATGGCGTGGGTGAGTTCGTGTTCCGCGAGGGAGGACGTCCGGATTCTCTCTTCATCGTCTCCCATGGACGCATCAAGGTCTTGAAGCATTCCTCCCGGGGCAAAGAGCTCATTATCGGCTTCTTTGGTCCCGGCGAGATGGTTGGTGAGGTGGCGGTGTTCGAGGAGCGACCCTATCCCGCTTCCGCCGAAGCTGTAGAGGTTTCGAGACTCATCCGCATCCGCCGGGCGGACTTCGTTGCGTATCTCGGGCGCCGCCCTGCGGTTGCGCTACACATCATCCGGGTGCTGGGTGCGAGACTTCGGATAGCGCAAGGTCGCCTCAGGGACAGTACAACCGAGCGTGCGCAGCAACGTCTCGCTCGAATCCTTCTCATGCTGTTCCGGCGCATTGGGCCGACGTTGTCGTTTACCCGTGAGGTGTTAGGCCAGATGACCGGGCTGACGACGGAAACGGTGAGTCGCCAGATTGGCGAGTTCAGCGCTATGGGTGTCCTGCAGCCGGGGCGCAGGGAGCTGGTCATCGTTGATGAAGACAGACTGGTCCTGCTCAGCGACGGGTCTGTCGAGTCCTGACCCTCTCCCGCTTTTTCACGTCCGCTCCCTCCGAACTTGATGCACATCATGGAAAAACCCGACCTATTCGGTCATCATTTGCCTGGAATCACATTCACAGGAGGTGGACGATGACGCATGAAACGATGCCAGGTGAAGAACTGAGGGAAACGCCGGAGAATGTTCATAGCCTTGCCGATATGGTGGCGTATCAGGACGGCGCAGTCGTCAGCCGGACTATTCTAGACAGGAAGACAGGGACTGTGACGCTCTTCGCCTTCGACAAGGGACAGGGGTTGAGTGAACACACGGCGCCGTTTGATGCCCTGGTCCAGGTCCTGGATGGTGATGGGAGTGTGACCATATCGGGTCACGAGCACCGGGTGATTGCGGGGGAAATGATCGTGATGCCTGCGAATGAGCCCCATTCGCTGCACGCTGTGGCTGCGTTCAAGATGATGCTCGTGATGATACGGTCCTGACGCGCCGCTGCTGTGCGCAGGTCGATTGGAGAAACGATGGCAATACGTGAGATTATCAGGATTGACGAAGAGAAATGCGACGGGTGTGGCGCCTGTGTTCCGTCGTGTGCTGAGGGCGCCCTCCAGATAGTGGACGGCAAGGCGCGACTCGTGAGTGATGTCTACTGTGACGGACTAGGCGCATGTCTGGGGCACTGTCCGCGTGGCGCCATTTCGATTGAAAAGAGGGAGGCAGAGGCGTTTGACGTTGAACTCGCCCCCGGACCCGCGGTCGACCCTGCAACTGGCTGCACGGTTGAGGCCTGCCCTGTCGCCTGCGTTGGCGCTTCCGGCAACGGCCATGCAGAGGCTGCACCAGCGGGGGCGGTATTCACGAGTGCTCCATTTCCCTATCAGTTGGGGCTGGTGCCGCCGGCGGCGCCGTGGCTGCGTGGTGCTGATGTGGTCGTGGCGGCGGACTGCACGGCGTACGCGCATCCCCATTTCAGTCAACTGCGGGGTAGTCGTCCGTTGCTTATCGCGTGTCCGAAGCTGGATGACGCAGGGGCACACCTGGAAAAGCTCACGGACATCATGAGCGAGGCGGCGCCTGCGAGCGTGACGGTTTTGCGTATGGAAGTCCCGTGCTGTTCGCGGCTTGCCCGCCTTGTCGAACAGGCCATCGACACGAGCGGCAGGGAGATCCCTCTTTCCGTTGTCACCATCACCATCGGCGGAGAGATTGAGCAGGCAGCAGCGGGAAAGGCATGCCCGAATCCATGACACGCAGTGTGTGCCTGGCAGGTGCCTGGACTCGATCTGTGTGTTGACCGAACTGCAGCGCGAGACGATTCGAGGCTCAGCCGTCGGCGAGTCGCGTGACGCAGTCTTTTCAACGGAGTGAAGTTGCTCCGAAAGTACACTGAGGATGCAAGGAGGCGTGCACTTTGGCTCATGAATTCTCCCCATTGCTTATCCTGAGGCCGGCACTATGGCTGGCGGTCGTGGTTGTTGCGACTCTTCTGCTTCGGCGGCGCAAGGTGACCCCGGGTGTCCGGCTCGCGTTCATCGTCGTCGGCGTCCTTGTGTTCGGCTTTCTGTTTGCACAGACCGCGAGTGTCGGGCTTCAACCCAACCCTGTGGCCGCGCTTCGGGCCATACTCGCCCGTGTGTTTGTACAGGGGCCTGGAGGCGCAGCCAGCAGCGCACTCCTGACTGTGTTGCCTGCCGTGGTCCTGCTTCTTCTTCTGGGGGCCGGCTGGGTCTCCAACAAGAGCATCTGTGGCTGGATGTGTCCCTTTGGACTTCTGCCGGAACTGTTTTACCGCGTTCCGCTCCCGAAGTGGCGACCACCATTTCGACTGACCAACACGGTGCGAGTGGGGGCATTTGTGGCCCTCGTGGTGGGGCTGGTCGTAGCGGGGTTTGACTGGATAGGCTGGGTTGATCCGTTCAGCCTGTTTTCGCTGCATCCGACGCTGTTGGCCGTTGCCCTTGTGGCTGTTCTGCTCATTGCAGCCCTGTTCGTGTACAGGCCCTGGTGCCGCTTTCTGTGCCCGTACGGACTGGTATCGTGGCTCCTTGAGCATGTTAGTGTGCTTCGACCCAGGATAGACCGTGACGCTTGCACCGGAGGCACGAGTTGCGTGCAAGCATGTCCGACGTCCGCCATGGCGGACATCTACGATGAGAAGAAGCTGCACGCTGATTGCTTCGCCTGCGGTGCGTGTATTGCCGCCTGTCCACAGAAAGAGGCACTCCAATGGCGAGGGAAGTGACGACAAGGGCCCGCCCGCGGGCGCGAAAGGAGTGGGGCTTCAGTCACGGGAAGTAGGAAGTTCTGTGACACTCCCGCCCCTCCGTCGTATATCTGTGTGAAGCCGGAAGACCGGCACCGCGGGATATGATGAGGGAGATGGGGACCATGGCGAAGGGGTCTGTACTGCTCACTTCGATACTGGCGTTTGTGGCCGTCGTGGCTGCGGGCTGTGTGGAGGCGACGTCGCCCGAGGAGGAATCCGGCGGACAGGAGCCGGAAGAGGTGGTTCTGAGCACCGAGGACGCGTTTGACCTCGCCGTCCGGTGGCTCAACGAGCGATACCCGGACACCGCACCCACAGGCGACGCGGGATGGCAGGTCGATGACGTTACCCCGACCGGTCCAGAAGGCAAACCTCTCGTGGGAGCCTCCTGCAGGCGGTTCCGTTCCGATGACTGGGTCGCGATTATGCAGTGGGCTGTCGTGGCTCCGCAGTATATCGAGTATCACATCACGCTCAAGAACGTCAGCCTGGACAAGCCGGGCTGGTACTGGGAGGGAAGCGTGCAGGCAACCAACGGAGTCGTAGCCGAGAAGGTGGCGCTGACGGAGATGTCGGAAGAGGCAAGCCGGGTAGCGGCGGAAGTGTATCTGAAGAACTCGCCGACCTTCGTGTCTAGCGGAATCGCAGACACCCTGAAGCTGGTCGAGACGCAGTACACGAACTGCCCGTACTGCTGGGTCTTCGTGTTCGAGTTCGAGAGCAGCCAGGCCGGCTACGGTGAGCGCACGGGGCAGATGCTTGCCCAGGTCATGCCGCACCGGGCTGTCATCACGGTGCAGGAGTTAAGGGTGGCGAGCGCCGTCATGGATGAGAAGTGGGACATGCTCGCACAGGAAATGCTCTAGCAGCGTCCTGCTAGCACAGCATTCCTTTCCGGTACTGAAGAGAAACGCCGGGATACGAGTGGAAGTAGGTGTTCGTGGTTTTGAGCAGAGGCGCCGACAGGAGTGCGTCGGTTAGAGCAGCGCGGCGTTGCGCTCCAGTTCCACCTCTGTGGCCCCGGCCTGCCTGTAGAGCTCCAGCGTATTCTGGTGGCAGGTCATCACGATGACCTGGCGGTCTTTCGCGAACTCGGCGAGGGCCTTCACGGCGAGCGGGCCGCGGTCGTCATCGAAGTTGACGAGGATGTCGTCCATGATTACGGGCAGCGGTTCGGCGTTCTGCTCGTACTGCGCGATGAGGCCGAGCCGCATCGCCAGGTAGAGCTGCTCCCGCGTGCCCCTGCTTAGCTCCTCCACTGTCCTGTCGGCGCCATTCACATCGCGCACGTGGAGTTCATCGCTGTCCAGCGGGTTGAGCAGCTTCTCGTAGCGGCCGTTGGTCATGTGCACGAGGGCTGCCTGTGCTGCCCTGATGACGTCGGGCTGCCGCTCCTCCTCGTAACGGGACACGGCGGCGCCGATGCCCCAGAGTGCAATACGCGCTGTGAGCCATTCCCTGTACGCGTCCTGCAGTTGCTGGGTCAGCGTCTCGACCTCGGCCTCCCGGTTTACGAGGTCTTCACCCGAAACGAGTGCCTGCAGTTCATTCTCCAGCGCACCAACCTGCCGGTTAGTCTCGCCTGACTCCGTCTCCAGTGCTGTGACGCGCTCCTTCAGCTCGGCCAGGGCCGCGCGAATAGCTTCTGGCGCTGTGGCCGCGAGTTCCTCGATGAAGACTTTGCGCGCATCTCCTGCGCCGACATTGGCTTCGATGGTCCTCAGGCTCGCGTCAACTGACTTCCTCAAATCCCGGGCCGCCGCGAATCGCTGGTACTTCTCCCGCAGCGCCTCAGGCGAGGGCACACCATGTGATGCGAGGAAGCCGGACAGCTCCGTGCTCCCCTTCTCTTGTTGGCCCTGTAGCCCCTTGACCTCCTCAGCGAGTTGCTGCACCTGCTCGCCGAGCGATTCCTGCTTCACCTTCTCTGCCCTGGCCGCTGCGAGGCGAGTGTCCAGTGCCTCGATGTTTGCTGCAACGTCTGTGCCCGGCACCGGTTCCTTCACGGCTGTGGCGACCCGGGCATACAGCCCGCTTATGGACACTGCGGTTTCCTCGAGGCGTGCGATACGAGCCGCATGCTCGTCCACGCGCTTCAAGTCGCGGGCGGCATCTTCTATGCCCCGAAGCGTCTCATCCTTGGCTTCCGGCGAGAGCGTGGGCGAGAGCCCAAGGTGCCTCAGGAGCGTGCTCCACTCGATGCGCGCCATTCCAAGGGCGCCCTCAGCCGTCTGTATCTCGACTTCAAGCTGCTCCGCGCCAGGGTCGCGCCTCCTCGCAGATGATGCGCCGGGAGCGAACGCAACAAGCAGTCCGAGTAGCCCGACGGCTCCCGAGATAGCGGCCACCACCGCATCGCCGTTGAGTACAGAGAGGACGCATCCCACTCCCCCAAAAGCGAGCACGGCGAGGCCGGCGAGGCGAAGGGATTTCGGAACGCCCTGTCTGCTGCCTGCCGCGCGCATGTTGTCCCTGTGAACTTCCAGCTTGCGGCGCGAGTTGTCGAGGGCCTGTTCACGCTCGCGCAGTTGGGCTTCCTGCTGCCGCAATGAATCTTTCTGTGGGGTTGTGAGCGTGAAGGAGCGGATTCTCTCGGTCGTCCAACCTTCCCCGAGAGCGCTCAGCTTCTGCTCGACCTCTTCCTGCGCGCCCTGCATGTCACGTCGGGCAGCGGGCAGTTTCTCCCCTGTTGACCTGTAGCTGGCAACGCTCTGTACGAGAGACCTGATGTCGTCCTCGTGCCGTATGAGGGTCTGGTCGTAGCTGATGCGGTCCAGAGCCGCTTTCTTGAGCCGCAACTCCTCCTGCTTGCCCTCGAGTTGCCCTGCGAGCGTCTTGAGCGTCGTCTGGCGGTCCTGCAGTTCGACAAGCGTCTCGTCGGGTACGTCGGGGACCTCTCCCATCTCTGCGAGTTGCTTCTCGGCCCGCTGCATATCGAGGAAGGTGGGGTAGAGACGCTCCTGACTCTCAAGCGAGCGCTGCTGCGCCTGCATCGTACGGACGCGTGTGCCAAGCTCCCCGGCCCTCTCCTTCAGCCGATCATGCTCGCTCTGCTTCTCGTCGTACTGTGCAAGCCGGGTTCGCTCATCGCGAATAGTCTTGCCACGTGTTGTGATTTCGGCTGCAAGCTCCTTCATTCGCTGCTTGTGGCCGCCCTTCGTGAAGAGGTCGTTCGCGCGCTTCTCGAAATGCGATTTCAGACCGGGGATGTCGACCCCTCCGAGTCCCGCACCGTAGATGCGGCCCTTCTCGTCGTCGAGGTTGGCGACATCGACCTCGTACAGCTCCTGCAGCCCAACGGAAAACACCTTCTGGTAGAGGTCCTGTGACACGTGGCTCAGCGCGGCGGCGAAGTCAGCCTCGCTGAGCGACGCCCCCTCCGGTGTGGTCACGGTGAGCGGCCCACCATGTGTGCCGGTGGACCGGGAGACATTCAGGGTGCGCTTGTCGCCCAACTCGCAGACGAGTTGTCCGGAGTTCTTGTCCGAGTGCGGTAGCAGGTACTGATTGGCAGCTTCACGCTTCGTGGGGAAGCCAAACAGCACGCGACGCGCAAACTCAAGCAGGCTGGTCTTCCCGAACTCGTTGGGACCATGCAGTACATTCAGGCCGGGCCCGAGGCCACGCACGCGCACATTGGTGAGCACACCGAAGCTGACTATGTGAATCTCGCGCAGTTGCATATCAGCTCTCTTCCACGACCCTGTCCAGTGTCTGGTGCATCGCCTGTTCCGCGAGGTGTCTGAACTCCTCATCGGTCAGGGGAGCGAGTAGCTTGCCGACGCTCCCCGGCAGGATGTCCGCCTCCAGTTCGTTCCTGAGCCGCGCTATTTCATCGGCTCCTGCGTCCATGAGACTGGAGCATGCGCGGACGATGTCGCCCGAGAAGTCCTGCTGCTGCCTTAGTTCGTCAAGGTTGTAGCTTCCACGGGTCTCAGGGGAGAGCCTTTCAAGCCAAACCCATGGTTCGCAGGCTGCGAGGTCGGCCCTGGTTGCCTCAGCAAGGTCCGTGAATGCGTCCGCACGGGCGAGTTCCTGCTGGAAAGGGGTGCGGCCGGTCGCGGACAGTCTGACGACGAGGTGTCGCCCCTCCGATGATTCGGCAACGGATTGGCATGTGGCTACGACCGCCCGCTGTATCGAGTCGATGGATTCGCACTCACTCACATCGACAGCGCCCCTGTAGTAGCGCACCGTGTCAGTGGACACGAAACGTATGTCCGGCGCTCCGCCATCTTTGATGGTCACGAGACAGCAGCCCTTCGGGCCGGTCTCGTTCGGGTGCCTGCTCTGGGAGTTGCCGGAGTAGACGATGGCCGGGCTGTCGGCCTTGAGTATCTTGTGGCTGTGTACGTGCCCCAGCGCCCAGTAGGTGAAGCTCTTCGAGGAGAGTTTCTCAAGCGTTGCGGGCGCGTACGGCAGATGGCCGGTGTCGCCGCCGACGTTGGCATGGAGTACAGCGATTGACGGAACGGACGGGTCCGGCGTCTCAAACTGTGCGGAGAGGTCCTTGGTGACTGCCTCCTTCGGGAAGCTGATGCCGTGAATGGTGGCAATTAGCTCACCATCGCGAGTGACTTCACATACGTCAACATGCTTGCCGCCGAATGTGTGCGCCAGTTCGGGCCATTCAAGCGTGTTGCTCCAGCCGCTCAGAGGGTCGTGGTTGCCGAAGGCAACGAAGGACCGGATGCCGTGGTCGGAGAGCCGCCTGAGTCCGTCGCGGAACTTGAACTGCGCCCTGAGGCTGCGGTCCGTGCTGTCGTACACGTCGCCCGCGATGACGACGAAATCGACCTCTTCACGTATGGCCAGGTCGATGATGTTCGCGTAGGAGTCGAACGTGGCATCGTTGAGGGCGCGGGCGCGTTCCTCATCGACCGACGCGAGTCCTCGAAACGGCGTGTCGAGGTGCAGGTCTGCGCAGTGTATGAATCGGACTGTGCCCATCTGTTTCCCGTCGGCCGCCTCGGACGATTATACGCCGCCACGCTGCGGAACTGAACAGGATGGGATGACTGGCGAACTCCGAATGAGGTCACCCCAAAGGTATTCCTTGACCAGGCTCGGGCTCCATTTCGATGAGGTCTATGAGCACATTGAAGTTATCGGCACTCACGAGTTCGTAGTGATATAGACCGGGGTCCTCCCCAAAGTCTGGCGGGTTGTCCTCCCAGGTGATCTGCACTGCTTCCAGTCCTTCATCACTCCCTCCTGAACAGTGCAGGTGGGATTCGTCGAATCCCCTGACGCAACCCAGCCCTGAACCCGTTGCGCCGTACCTCTCCAGACCGTTGTATGTGTAAGAGTGCTCGTTCCAGAAGTCGAAGTCCATCACTCGCAACGTGTCAGGGTCGACGGAGACGGAGACGGAGATGTGCCCCGTGTACCCGGAACACTCGGGGTATCCCGGTGATGTCTCATACTGCTCGTTCCAATCGGCTGTAAACGTGCCTCCCGAGAATCGGCCGAAGGCGGATACCTCGATCGACCTGCGCGTGCGCTCCTCTTCGCCGGAGCCTTTGTCGCTGAATACGCCGTCGAAGTCCACCGTTATCTCGCAGTAGTAGCTACGGGCTTCGCCTTCTTCCCTGTCCTGTACGGAGATGCTGACCCAGTCGAACCCGGCCCATTCCCATCGCTCGCCTTTCTTCTCCTCCACGAGGAAACCGATGTAGTTGTCTCCTTCCTTGAGCGTGACTTCGTTCATTGGGACAACAGGACTTGGTGGACTGCCGTACTCGTAGACGAGTAGACGACGGTTGAGGACGGGGTCGAGTTCGAAGCGCAGTCGCCGGGTTGCGCTGCGATTGCTCATGTCTCGATCGAGTTCGTATGTGCGCAGCGGCGCTCCCTGTTCATTCAGTTCCGTGGCCCTGATCGTGTATTGCGGGAAGCCGGCGTCGATGCTGCCGGATTCGTAGTCGGTCCACAGTGTAGCCAGCTTGCCAAGGTTGTAGAAGTAGATGTCCCCCTGGTAGTACACGCGGTGGTATGTCGTGTAGTCGCCGGCCTTGAGGGCCTGCGTGCTCTGGGCGGACTTGTACGGACCGAGGGCGCCTTTCTGGAAGGCCATGGGGATGTCTTTCTTATCAGGGTAGTTCGGGTCAGCAATGAATAGCGTTGTTCCATCGACCCCGTAGCACAGCAATGAGTGCCCTGACCCGCCCGTTGCGCTCTCACGAACAGATAGTAGCTGTGGCTCCTTGGTTACGTGGAGAGCGAACGCGGTCATGTAGAATTGGCGCTCGAGGTTCTCCAGCTTGCGCTCGGGTGTGAGCTCGTTCACGCGCGCGGCTATCCTGTCCATCACCCTGCCCGCATCCCTGGTGGCGCCGAATCCGTTCACGACAGAGCACAGCTCGATAGCCCAGCGGTCGTCCTGCCAGAAGCCAGGAGTGCCCATGCCTTCCGGCAGTCCGTTGTCGTATTCGTCCTTCCACAGCGACTGGCCCGTGATGCGCCCCTCTACCATGTAGTGGTAGAGCGAGCTGAGTGACATGCCGTGGCAGTATCCACCGGGAGCCACGCACGAGCCCTCGTTGACAAGGTTCCACGTGTCGCGTCCCGGTACGAAATCGGTGCCTATCTTCAACGCTTCAAGATTGCCGGGTTGGTCCTCCTTCTTCTTCTTGGACAGGAACCTTTCATACGGTGCGGAGAGCATCACGATGGGGCAGAAATGGCGTGATAGAGCGGTGAGCGTGCCATCGGTCTCTTCGAGGGTCGGCAACGGGCGCAGCAGGTCGAGGTCCTCGTCGTACACGAACGCCATGGCGAAGTGGCCCTCGGGTACGTCGACGGGGACTGTCAACGCGACAAGGTCGTCCGCGTACTCCCCTGTGTCCGAGTCGACATGGATGAGTGGTGAGATGGCCTGGATACCGTCCCCTGCATCAAGCTTCTCGATAGGGCTGTAGCCGAGGTTGAATGATACGGGAGCCTCGAACGCGCCCTGCGGCAGTTCAAGGCTCAGCCCGTCCAGTGGCGTGCCTGTGCCGTTCACAGATACAGTGCCTCCTGAGGCACCTACCTGCTGTGTTGTGACGTCGACCCTCTCTCCGGTGACTATCTCGAGTGCCTGTTGGGCAGTCTGTCCAGGCAGGGGGAGCAGACCTTTCATCGATGGCAGAGCCCACCATGCAACCGCAGCAACGGCGAGAAGGACAGCCAACACTGCGGCCACAGTCAGCAGACGCCTGTGGCGGGACGGTTCGGATGCAGGGCTCTTCGCTCCGGGCCGGGAGGCTCGAAGTGGTTTGGGCGATACGATGGCCAGGCGCTCTACTTCTTCAGCCGTCTGTGCGTCTGACAGCGCACGAAGCCACTCAGCACGGTTGTGCAGTGAGGCTATGGTTAACTCGAAGGCTCTCGCAGATTTCTCATACTGGACTCGGGGCAGGTCGCCGTACTTGTAGCGGTTGCCCAGCCGCTCGAGTTCCCGGCGTTTCTGTGACAGCGCCTCCTGCGTGTCGGAGAGCTGGTTTCTCAGGCCCTGTCGCAGCCTGGAGATGTCCTTCCCGGCACTCTCGATAGTGTCGACGTACTCCTGCCTGAGAGGCTCGTAGACGTCGTCCGGGACCTGGCCCTCTCGGCGCATCTCCTCGAGGTTCTGGAAGAGGCGCTCCGGCCGTTCCCTTGCCCGATATGCCTGAAGGAAAGCTTGCTCGTCTCGCAGCATACTCCCACGCCCCTCGAAGTCGCGTGAATACTGGAAGAATGTAACACAGTATTTGAAGCTGTTTAGACTGCCAGGTTATCGAGACGTTGAATGGCGAGTCGGGAGCGCGCGCTGTCCGGGTCGAGCTCCAGTGCGCGTTGGAACGCCTGTAGCGCGCCTTCGGCATCGCCATCGTTCACGAGCGACATGGCAATTGCAGGCAGCGCTTGGATGTCGGTTTCCTCGGTGCCGTCCATCGTGCTCATGTGACTCCCTAGAACCTGAGCGTATAGGCTACCGTAGACATCGAACCGCCTTCGCCTTCCTTGAAACCTAGTTTCACGTCACGCCAGCCAAGGTTGTAGGCCTTGGTGTCTCCCGAGGCCTGTGGACCGAAGGTCTCCGTTTTCTGGAACCCAACGGTCCAGTCGTCCTTCCGCACGTCCAAGGTGAATGCCCTTTCGTCGGGCTCTTGGATGTACGCTGCGTGCAACTTGAAGTCGTTCTGCTCCAGGCTCACGCCACCGCCGAAGCCCTGTTCGCCCGTCTCTGGAAGGTTATACCTGGCGGCAGTGATCCCGAACGTGGTCGGCGTGCCGTCCATCGAGCCCTTGATGGTGGCGTCCACGCCCCACTGTCCTCCTTCCCCTGCGCCCACCGACAGTTCGCCCCTCCGTCCTCCCGTCGTGACCATCACGCCGTGCGAGTCCCGGTCGTATTCAATCTTGACATTGTCCTTGGTGAACACCGTAGTCGAGCCCTCGCGCTCAAGGGCGTAGCAGCCGTCGGAGACTTTCAGGTCTCCCGTCTTCTCGTTGTAGGCGAGCAGCTTGCCGTCCTTGGTTGCTGAGTACCAGGTGCCCTGCTTCTCAACCGTGAAACGACTGTCCGATACCTTGAATTCCTGGTTCGCCTCGTTGAACGTCAGGACCTTGTCGTCCGTTGTGACGGAGTAAATCGTGCCCTCGCGTTGCGCCGTGAAGTGCCCATCTGTCACCTTGAGGTTCCCGGACGCCTCGTCGTAAGTGAGCAGCTTGTTGTCCTTCGTTACGGAGTAGATCGTGCCCTCGCGTTGCGCGGTGAAATGACCGTCGGACACCTTGAGGTTCCCCGACGCCTCATCGTAGGTGAGCAGCTTGTTGTCCTTCGTGACGGAGTAGACCGTGCCGTCGCGTTCTGCCGTGAAATGGCCATCCGTGACCTTGAATTTCCCGGTCATCTGGTCGTAGGTCAGGAGCTTGTTGTCCTTTGTGAGTGTGTAGGTCGTTTGCTCGCGATGGGCTGTGAAGTGGCCGTCGGAGACCTTGAAGTCGCCCTTCTCGTCGTAGGACAGGATCTTGCCGTCATCTGTGACGGCGTATTTCGTGCCCTCGTGAGTGGCCGTGAAGTGGCCGTCGGAGACCTTGAAGTCGTCCTTCTCGTCGTAGGACAGGATCTTGCCATCCTTCGTTACGGTGTATTTCGTGCCATCCTTCTCGGCAGTGAAGTGCCCGTCAGACACGGTGGCGTCGCCGGTCTTGCTGTCATATACCACGAGCTTGCCGTCGCGGGTGATGAAGTACCCTTCGTCGTCCTTGCCCCCGAGGAATTTGCCGTCGCCGATTGCGTACTTGCCGGTCTCAGGGTCCTTGGAGATGACGATGTCGCCAACCGTCTTGACGGGAACGTATCTCTCGGACCGGGGCTTGGGTTTGTCCTTGTCCCCCTCGCCGCCCTTGGCACCTTCCTCGTCAGCCGCGCCACCCTCGGCGCCTTCTTCGTCGCCTCCTCCGCCCTCGGCTCCTTCCTCGTCGCCCCCTGCGCCTTTGCCACCCTCTGCCTTGTCTCCGGAATCGCCGGCGGACTCAGCCTTCGGTTCTTTCCCGCCTCCTGCGGGGGCCTTCACCGCGTCATCCGCCCCCTTCTCGACGCCCCACTCGCTCTCAGGCTTGGTCCCACGGGGCTCCGCCCTCTTCGCCTGAATCGGCCGGCGGCTTGGCTGTCTTGACAGCGCTTGCCCCTTCGGCTTCGTCAAGGTTCTTGTCGAGGCCCCACTCGCTCCTAGGCTTGTCCCACGGGGCTCCGCCGTCTTCGCCTGAATCGGCCGGCGGCTTGGCTGTCTTGACAGCGCTTGCCCCTTCGGCTTCGTCAAGGTTCTTGTCGAGGCCCCACTCGCTTTCGTCGGCATCCCACGGCGCCGCGCCCTCTGACCCGGAGTCGCTCCAGGGCCACAACGACGTGACGCCATCCTCAAGCCGCTGGAGGTATGTGCCGGCAAGCCCCATCAGCGTCGCGCCGATGCCTGCCGTTGCCGCTTTCTTCGAGCACACATCGTGAGTTCCGCAGCCTTCGCCGACGAGCATATCGGCAAAGATTTCGTCGCAGCCGGTCGCCATCATGAGCAGCATCAGAAGGACTGCGAGCAACACGCAACGGAGCACCCTGACCCTCGTGGAGGGCCTGCCCTGCGTAGTGCCGCGGACCGTGCGAGTCTTCACGCGGGACTGCCTCCCGCGGTACCGCTCGAGAGCAGCAGGTGGTGTCGTAGCAGCAGGCCGGCGTTCATGCCGACCGCTGTGCCCATCGAGAAGCACATCGTGGCCAGCCCTCCCGCCGCCGCTCCCTCAGTGGCGAACAGCGCCAGGGTCTGGGTGAGTGCGAAACTCGCACCCCACAGGATGATGTACCACGTCGAGCGTGTGCCCATCACCTGGCTGCCTCGGAGTGTCAGCGCGGTGCTCAGGCCCCAGAATCCGCCGACACCGAGCCCCAGTATCACAAGTGGAACCGCCCATTTGAACGCGATGCTCACGCCGAGGAGCAGGCTGTAGACGATGAGGAAGACAGGGCTGATGCCGAGTTGGATGAAGAGGCTTCTGCGTGTGATTCTCCGCGCGCGGCCGATGCTGCGCACCATCATGTATACGGAGAAGAGGACCAGCGGGATGGAGAGGAATCCGATGATTCGGAAGATGACCGTCAGAAAGCTCATATGGTATTCCTCCAACAGGAGGGATACTGTGCGCCGACCGTGAACGGACGCCACTTCAATGATACGCCATTGGCCGCACGTGTCAACTTCGGCCTACCTTTGATCTGACGCGGGACATCTCAGACTGTTGCCTTTCGTCCGTCGTCCCGGCATCTTGAATTCGTAAGATCCGCAGTGCGGGGAGTGTTGGGAAGCGTTTGCCGCATGAGGTCCGGTGAAGGCGAGTCTATCCGGTAGTCTGTTGCAGGCGCTGTCGGCGCGTGGAGAGACTCGCCGCTTGTGCCAGCCTCTCTCGACCAGCTCGGCGCGGAAGGCCTGCTCGTCTCGCGGCAGGCGTCCGCGCAGCTCAAGGCGCCGATGAGGGACGACAGGATACGACACCGTGGCTGAGGATGTTCAGACTGCCAGGGCGTCGAGACGTTGAATGGCGAGTTGGGCTCGCGCGCTGTTCGGGTCGAGTTCCAGCGCGCGTTCGAATGAATGGCGCGCTCCTACGGGGTCACCCGACCTCAGCAGCAGGCTTCCCTTGTGGCGGGCAGACTCCTCCGTCTCGAACTGCGGAAGCCGCTCAGTCAGCAACCCCAGATACTGCAACGCCGTTTCAACCTGCCCCAGGTTCGCGTAGACCGTGGCGCGATTCCGCAGTGCTTCAGCCATTTGCTCATCTGTCAGCCCTGCGTCATCAAGTTCGGCAGTTTCCGCAGTCAGTTCAGGGAGAACCAGCGATTCCTTTCGCGCGGAGGAAGGGGTCTTGCCTGTCTTCGCGAAGTCCGCGCGGCCCCGGCTAAGCTGTGCAAGGCCTGCCTGGTCGACCATCTGCATCAGTTCTGCTGCCGCCAGCCAGGTGAGTGGCGAACGCGGGTCGCGGACTATGGCCCGTTCGGCAGCCAGTCGAGCATTGAACCTGTCTCCATCATGTGCGAGCATGCGGGCCTGCAGAAACCACGTCTCGGGCTGCTGTGGCGCAAGTTCGATCAGTCGGTCTACCACAGGCTTCGCGGCGGTGCTATCCCCTGCGTCAACCAGAAGCTGCGCTTTCCCGAGGAGCACCTCAATGCGATCCGGGTCCGCGGCAAGAACCTGGTCGTAGACTCGCGTCGCCCCCGCCGTGTCACCGTTGAGTGCGAGAGCCGACGCAAGGTCGGACAACACCTCGGTGTTCTCTTTGTCCAGTTCACTTGCACGGGTCAAGTGTTCTTGCGCCTCCGTCGGCCTGCCGAGTGCAAGCAGGGCGCGTCCTGCGTACAGATGTCCGTCGGCGGCCTCTCGTTCCTTCAGCGATTCGAGGAACAGGGAGAGCCCGTGCTCGAAGCGGCCTCTGCGGCCATGGGCCCTGCCCACGTCAATGAGAAAGGAGGCGTGGTCGGGAATAGCTTTCAGCGCGGTCTCCCACTCCTTCGACAGTGGGAGGTCCGGATTCTCGGCGAGAGAGAGGTCTACGTAGTCTCGTGCGCGTTCGAGGTCAAGCGAGAAATAGGCGGCCCTGGCGAGATTGAGATAGTTCCCCGATGGTTCTGCGTCGAACCTCTGGAGGCGTGTGTAGGCCTTCAGCGCCACCTCACCGTTGCCCGCTGCAAGCGCTGCGGTGCCGAGCATGTCCCACACGTCTGCCCGCCCCGAATCACTCGCCGAGGCGCGTTCGAGGAACCTCACTGCCTGGTCATATCGGCCCACACCCATCAGTGCGCGGCCCTTGCAGGCGAGAGCTTGAGCGTTTCGTGGTGCGGCCACGAGTATGTCGTTGCAGACCTGCAGAGCGCCTTCGGCATCGCCGTCGCGCAGGAGCCATGCGGCAATATCCAGCAGCGAAGGGATGTCGATCTCTCGGGTGCCGTCTGCTGTGGTCATATGACTCCCTAGAACCTGTGCGTGAAAGCTGCCGTGGACAGCGTGCTGCCTTCGCCTTCCTCAAAACCGAGTTTCACGTCACGCCAGCCAAGGCTGTAGGCCTTGGTGTCTCCCGTGGCCTGCGGACCGAAGGTCTCTGAACTCTGGAAGCCCACGGTCCAGTCGTCCTTCCGCACTTCCACGCCGAATGCCCTTTCGCCGGACTCCTGGAGGTACTCGGCGTGCAATTCGAAGTCTGTCTGCTCCAGGCTCACACCACCGTAGAAGCCCTGTTCGCCCGTCTCCGGGAGGTTGTACCTGGTGGCACTGAGCCCGAACGTGGTCGGCGTGCCGTCTATTGAGCCCTTGACGGTGCCGCCGAGGTGAAACTGGCCGCCTCCATCTGCACCCGCTGATATCTCGCCTCCGGGGCCCCCTGCTGTAACCATTACGCCGTGACTGTCCTGGTCGTACTCGATCTTGACATTGTCCTTGGTGAATGCCGTGACCGATCCCTCTCGATCAAGGACGTAGTGGCCATCTGAAACCGTGAAGTCGCCGCTCGCTTCGTTGTAGGTGAGTATCTTGTCATCTTTGGTGACGGTGTATATGGTGCCCTCACGAGTTGCCGTGAAGTGACTGTCCGAGACCTTGATGTTGCCTGTGGCCTCATCGTAGGTGAGTATCTTGTTGTCATCGGTGACGGCGTATGTGGTGCCCTCACGAGTTGCTGTGAAGTGGCCGTCCGAGACCTTGATGTTGCCTGTGGCCTCATCGTAGGAGAGAATCTTGTTGTCATCGGTGACCACGTATGTCGTGCCATCATGCGAGGCGGTGAAGTGACCGTCCGAGATAACGAACTCGCCTGTTGCCTGGTCGAAGGCGAGCACCTTGTTGTCGTCGGTCACCGCGTACATGGTGCCCTCGCGTACGGCGACGAAGCTGCCATCTCTGATAGTCAGACCTTCGTTGACGTGGTCGTAGATCAGTACCGTGTTGTCCTTTGTGACGGTGTAGGTCGTCCCCTCATGCGAGGCGGTGAAGTGGCCGTCGGACACCGCGTACTTGCCGGTGTCAGGGTCATAGCGGACTATCTTGTTGTCGTCGGTTATCCAGTAGCCGTCCTGATCTTTGCCACCGACGTACTTGCCACCCTGCACGGCGATTCGCCCGGTGTCGGGGTCGCCAAGTATCGTCACGTCGCCCACGGTAGCAACAGGGACATAGGGGGCGGCAGGCGAAGTTGGCTTATCCTTGTCTCCAGAATCGCCGGCGGACTCAGGCTTCGGTTCTTTCTCGCCTCCCGTGGGAGCCTTCACGGCACCGTCTGTCTCCTTGTCATCGTCCATGAGGCCGTCAAGTCCGTGCTCCTCGAGTTCTGACTCGTCAATCGGCG
>JAUVZB010000052.1 GCA_030602785.1 Dehalococcoidia bacterium | reverse complement strand
CATTGGTACGAAGGGAGTAGCTCGGCCATGGGGCGCAGGTGAACTGAATGCGCACCCCCGGCCTTCGTGGAGTGGCGCACCAACCCTGCCCTACGCTGTGTAGCCTCACCATCAGTGTGGTTATTCCGACAGGCTCCTAGGTCCCATTCATTGATCCAACGCTTCAGATGCGTCCTGACTTTTGCAGTCTCGTCAACAAAGAAGTCCGTTAGAGGCGGTCCCCAGCCGTATGCGTCTTGATAGATAGAACGCACCCTCCCATGAATCTCAGCGATTCCCTGCGCATTCGGGCGTTGGAGGAGGAACCTGTGCTTCTGAATCAGGCGCATTCCTCGCTCAGCTTGGCTGGCAAGCAGCGTGTCAGCCTCCGATCCCTTGGCCCGCAAACGGTTCGGGATTCTCTCTTCGTCGTGCTTGCCCATAGGATTGAGTATTGCCCCGCAGAATTCGTCCGCAATTGCGAAGACGGTGCCAGTGCCTACCGCATGTGCGCCTTCTGCCTTTCCAAGAAGTCGAGCGACCTGCGCGTATGAACGTGCTCGCTGACGAAAAGCGTAGCGCCCAACTAGTTCGGCCTCATCAATCAATAGCACCCATCCAGCAAAGCCAGCGGCCCTTGCCAGTCGAGGGAAGAAGATGTAGCGCTGTGAGGCCAACTCTGTCGCATTGGCCTTGTCCACTCTGTACGTCGATAGCTCCCCTAGGGCTTTCAGCCAAGACCGCACTTCGGGCTTGTTGAGTTTGTCTCCAGCCCAGAACTGCTGTATTCGATTCGTGACTTCCGGGTCCCTGCTGCGCTCATGAATGAAGACCGTGGCCGCGAAAATCACGCTGAGTCCACATTCAGGCGAGTTGACCCACCGAAAGAAATCCGCATATTCCGCAGAATCGGGACTAATCTTGGTAGCGATTTCCGAGACTGCACTGCCAACTCGATGTGGTACTCGCGCAGCCTCCACAGAAGCCCTGTAGAGCTTGGCTGAATCGAAGAGTGATGTCTCCTTGCTCACCGCCACTTTGCTGCAGACGAAGTTCTCTTGGAGAGCGATCTGTTGAAGGAATTCGAGCAGATGTGACTTGCCTTGTCCGAACCCCCCTTCTATCAGAAAGCCCAATGGCTCTCCATTTGCGCCACCATCTGACCTTAGTCTATCTAGCAGTACCCTGAAAGCGTCCTCTATCTCGCTTTGTGAGCTGCCAAGTGCATTCACGGCATCACGGTTTGGCACTCCAGACCGGAGAGCTTCTATGGCGCGCCAACTCATCAAGTGCGTATCTTGTGACACTCTTCCCTCCCTCTGTGCTCCCCCAGCTATTGGTCGACCGTACTTGCTTCTACAAGAGAGACAAGAGAGGCAAGTGGGTTGGAAACTCTCTTGTCCCGGACCTCCGTAAGCACTCTGTAGCGCAGTGCCTCGTACTCAAATACGCTCCGCCGTTCTTCCTCAGCCACGAACTGTGGCGGCACCAATACGAAGACCATTGCGTGACCCAGTTCGCCGGTACCGTCCACGAATTGGCGCAACGCCTCGTATGTGTCCAATACCGCAGATTTGCTGTAGTTGACGAGGTCTTCCTCAGAAGAACGAGGGTGCGGAATCACAACTGCCTCGATGTCCAGAACCACCACCAATCCTGTTCCTGTGCATCTGTACAGCCATCGAGCGAGGGAGAAGAGCATATGCCTGCCATTGTGGCGCCCTATCCTCTGGAATATGAGAGCCTGCCGAAGAGCCGTTATCAGACGTAGGTTCCCAAAGAGCCATTCGTGTATTGTCTCGCCAAGTCCCGCTGGCACTTCTCCGGGGTCAATCTGCTCTCTGCACAACCACAACATGGCAATGCGTAGCTCCTGCGTCATGCGATAGTCGTGAAAGAGAGCATCAGTTAGTCGCTTGTTGATAATGACGCGCATCTGGCTCTGGGCACAGCCATTCATGTCGGCCAGACTCGCCAGACTGAGTGCCTGATTTTCCTGAGGCACATTGTAGTTCGAATCCCGAAGAAGCCGTATGACAAAAAGGCGCGCCAATGCCCGCCAGTCCAACTGAGTCGCCACACAGTTGAACACCTTGTCAATCATGTGAACTCGTGTCTTTGCGGAGTCTACGATAGTGAACGCGTACCCCTCGTCTCCAGCAGCGTCCCTGAGGAGGCTGCAGACCCGGGTTCTTGCTGAGCTGTCTGGCGAAAGCACGAACCGAACCGCGGCACCGCCTTCGCGTATGAACCCCGCCAAGTACTCTTGGCGCATGAGCTGAATCCAATCCTCATCTCTGATGGGACGCGCCATCTTGTCTCCTCCTTGGAGCAGCCACGAATCTAATTGAGGTGTAGATCCGCATCTCACCAGTTTCAGTCACTATGGGCAATCTCTGTCTTGGACTCTTGGTCCACGTGCCTGAGGGGAACAACATAGTGGCACCATCTCTAGTTTGTGCTACGCCGCTGACATGCAACCGGTACACATCCCTAACGAAATCCTGTTTGCCGTAGTCGTTGGACTGCCCGGGTAGCAGGGTGAACAACTCGTACACCCGTAGTAGGGGAATCTCAGGCGACAAGTTCTGCGAGGCTCCGCCCGCAACGGCCAGCGTGCGGTACGCCTTGTAGAGGGACTCAAGGAACGACTGTGGCCGGAACGCAGGGGGATTTTGTTGCTCGCGCTTCAAGCGCGACATGAGGGCGCTGGGACGTATGTTGAAGTCGCGCTTCCGGTTGACATAGACAGCCCGTTCCTTCGGAGACAACCGCACAACGGAAGGGTAGCTGAAGAGCCTACCATCACTCTCGTGAATCTCCAAGCCACCTTTGCGACCAGCTTCAAGCAGTTCGCGAAGATAGAGACCATCCCCCATGTATGTTTCCACATCGAAATCCCACCCCTCCTTCGAGTTCGCAATCTGCTCTCCGAGTCTTGTTTGCGCAACACCCACTACTTCGAGACTCGCCGCAAGAGTCTTCGTGTCCCCGGTCTTCGCCGCCTTGCGGACACGACGCAGCGCCGAAGTGACTGTGGCTGCTGCCTGGATGGCAGCATTGGCATCTGCTTCTGTGCGACTCAGTGCCTGCTCAAGCGTCCGTTCCCATGCTTCTGTCACGACCAATCCTCCTTAGTGTCTTGTGATGCAAGGGACAACCCACTAGGGCAACTTCCCAGGCATCAAGCACTCGTCCGGAAGACAGTAGGCAAGTTGGTCTCCGTGGTAGCCACGCAGCCTGAGTCTGAGCCAGCCATGAGCGAAGAAGAGATCACACACAGGCATCACGCAATCGTCGCCAACTTGCGTTCGGGAAGCTGCTCCGTGGCTGGCATTGTAGTCTGCCTGCATCGGGAGAGCAATAGGCGAAGCTTCGGCAGTTGAGTCGAAGGCGAAGACGACGAATGGAGCTGCGAAATGACACTGGCGCATAGTATTGATCCAACGCTTCTTCCCTGGCGCTGCGTAGATTCGGGGGACACCAGATTCGGGGGACACCATGCTCATTTCAGCTGTGAGTTGGAGTTCAGGGGACGCCGTACTCATCTCTTGAGAGCACCCCCGCCACGAACCCGCAGGGTCCGCCTTGTGGTTTGAGAGGCGCCTACAGCTTTTCCGCGTAGACCATCCGTTCGATTGGCATGGACAGGAGCTTGCGTCCGGTTGGCTTCACGTAGCGTTCGGCAAGCTCATCGAAGCCGAGGTGCTCCAGCACGCGCCAACCATACCCGCTGAGGAAGTCAGCCACGCTTTCGGGGTCCATTCCGAAGCGCCAGTTCTTCTCCTTCAGCACCAGCTTCTTGTAGATGTACTCGTGGCCATAGAAGGCTTCTCCATCCATGAAGTCCTTGCGAATGTACGTGAACGCCAGTCGACTGCCGGCATGCGCACTGGCAAGGAAAGCGAAGGTTGCCCTGACGCCCTCCTCAGTCAGGTACTGCGTGACTCCCTCCCAGATGAAGAAGGTTCTCGTATCCCCCGCGTAGCCGTGTGACGCAAGCACGGCCCCCAGGTCCTCGCGGTCAAAATCAATCGGCACCAGTGTCACGTGAGCAGGGACCCCGCCGAGCACCTTCTTCAGTCGCGACCGCTTGGCATCGATATTCTCCGGCAGGTCAACCTCGAAGACAGGGAGTTTCGCCAGGGCCGGAAGCCGGTAGGTCCGCGTATCGATGCCGCAGCCCAGGTTCACCATCGTCTCGACTTGACTGTCCACAGCCTCGGCCAGCCTGTCATCGATGTGGCGCTTCCGGCACAGGATGCTGCCCCACACACCGGGCGCTCTCTTCTCGGAAAGTGCAACCATCCGGTCCCGGGGCAAGAGCAGCAGCCACAGCCGTGTAGAGACCCTGGTCTTGAAGGGAAGTATGCGTGCCGCAAGGTCATCGTTGATGATTCGCGCGCTTTCAAGGAAGCGTTGCTCGATGGCAACCAGAACCGTCGGGCCATATCCTATTGATGCCGTCGTTGCCATTTCGACTCCTCCATCGATTGACTCGGTCGAGCGACCCCAAGCGTACCACTGTTGGTGTGCCCCTGCATGGAGTGTGTTCCCGGAACCCCGGGATGAGACAGGTAGTGTGTCCCTGCATCTTCAGAAGAAGCCAACGGCTTCTTGCGCTACACTTAAGGTACTGAGGAAGCGTTGGATGAAGGACCATCTTGCAGCCCGGATGCTCTCTGTGGGTGCTGTGCTCCCGCTCCTGCTGCTGACAGCCTTGCCTTCACCGATACTGGCCGCCGGCGAGTGGATTGAGCTGGAGCCGGATGATGGTGGGGCCGGAGACACTGTCAGAGTCCTGGGCGAAGGCTTCAACAAGAGCTACCGCAAGTCTTCAGGAGACTGGGTGTATGTCTACGTCAGGGTCTACTTCTCCTCTGACCGAGCAGACGTGGGCGATAAGATTGACGTTGAAGTCAAGGACTACGAGGTAGTCGACAAGTCGGACAAGGTTGATAAGAACGGAGAGTGGAAGGGAAGCTTCACTCTGCCTGCCGAGTTGACCGACGGCGAAGATGATGAGGACGTTGATGGAGGCAGCTACTACGTCTACGTGACCTACAAGGGTGATGATGAGATAGTTGCGGTGGGAGAGTTCGAGGTCACGGATGTGGACCTTTACTGGTACGGACCGTGGCACTGGTCGCCGTTCTCATCATCGTGGCGACGGTACCAGTCGCCGTGGTACGGTTGGTATCAGCTCCATGGAGAACGATGTTGCTGTCCCCCATGTCCATGCCCGTGGCCGTGGCCGGAAGACTGGCATGATGATATTCCCTGCCTGCCTGATGACATGCCCTGGCCGCCCCTTGATTGGCACTATCGACCAGACTGCGACTGAGTCCCTGTTTGGAAACGCGGGGACACCATACTCATTTCAGCTGTGAGTTCGGAACTCAAAGCTTGGATGGGTTCGGCCACGACCGGCAAGCACGAACGGATCGTTCTCGAACGATCCCCACAGGGGACGCAATAGCCCATCCCTGCGGGCAGGCACGGGGACGACGCGGACGGTCCGAATCTGGACCCGAGGGCGAGATATATATGGTGTCCCCGGAACTCCTGTCTGGCCAGGCTGACTCTTCCTTGCTAAGCTGAGTTGCATCCCGGAGTGAAAGGAGATTGCCCGGGACGAGAGCGCCCTCGCTCAACGCCGCAGAAGGCAACACACAATGAAGCAACAGAATTGGCGAGACACACTTCTGAGTCCGACCTGGGCGGAGGTGGACCTTGACGCCATCGCGCACAACGTCAGACAGATTACCGGCTTGACCGGTCCTTCAGTCAGGCTCTACGCGGCCCTGAAGGGCGATGCGTACGGCCACGGCTGCGTTGAGGTGGCGCGGACGGTGGTTGAGGCAGGAGCCTGCGGCCTGGCCTTTGCAAATCTGTATGAGTGCGTGCGGGTGCGGGAGGCCGGAGTGACCGCACCGATTCTGCTGTACGCAGGCACCCCCTCGTATCTCGCGGAGACCTTGGTCCGACACCAGATTACTCCCACCATCACCGACCTCGACAGCGCGCGCGCTTTCAGCCAGTGCGCTCCGGAGGGCTACGGCGTCTTCGTGAAGATCGACTGCGGATTGGACCGAGCCGGGACGTACGCCGAAGAGGCCCGCCCGATTATCGAGGCCATCATGGAGCTGCCGCGCATCAGGATCGAAGGCATCTACACGCACATGGAAGCGGGCAGTGGTTCAGACGAATATGCCCGCTGGCAGTTCTCGCGTTTTACCACGCTGATTGAGAAGCTTGAGCGGGCAGGGATACACATACCCGTCAGGCTTGCCGCAAGTTCACCCTACGTGGTGAAGTACCCCGAGATGTACCTGAACGCCATCGATCCCGGCTACCTCATCTTCGGGCTCCCGCTGGAGGGCCACCCCGAGAAGACGCTGGGACTCCGGCCTGCACTCAGAGCGTTCAAGGCCAGGATAATCCAGGTCAGGACGACCATGGCGAGAGAACAGTTCGGTGAGGAGGCCTCCTTTGACACGAGTTGCGTCAAGCGGTACGCCGTGCTGCCGGTCGGATGGGGCGACGGGCTCCACCCGGCGCACGGGAACGGCGGGCCGGCTCTCGTGAGAGGCAAGAGAACATCCGTGCTGGGCGCCGTGAACTACGAGCACTGCAAGATAGACCTGACCGCCGTGCCTGAGGCTGAGGAGGGGGACGAGGTTGTTCTGATTGGCCGTCAGGGCGAAGAAGAGATCACCGTGGAAGAGGTCGCGCAGCGCTGCAACATACTGCCGTCGCAGGTTGCGGGATCGCTGTCGAAGCACATGCCGGTCGTCTACTTCAGACACGGCGAGCCCTGCACAATCGTGGGCCCGACGCGTGAGTGCCTGGCGGAACTGAGCTGACCGGAGCAGGTCCGGAATTGCCCTGGGGACGAACGAGTCGTTCCCGAACGACCCCTGCAGGGGGATGCGGTATCCCATCCCTGCGGGCAGGCACGGGGGCGTCGCAGATGGCCGGGGCCACCACCCAGGGGGGCGAGACAGGTATGGAGTCCCCGGAACTCATGGCACCCCAATGACCCGAGCTGTGCCCCAGCCTATTGTGTCTCCAGGAACGTGTACCAGTCGGAGTACTTCGGATTCCTGCCGAATGCCACCTCGGTGTACAGCTCCTTGAGCCTGGTTGTCAACGGACCTACGTCGCCAGTGCCGACTGGCCTGTTGTCAATCTCGACGATTGGCGCCACACCAGCGTACGTTCCCGTGAAGAATGCCTCCTCGGCCTGGTAGAGGTCGCTTCGAACCAGGCTTCGCTCGATGGTCTCGAGCCCCAACTCGTTCCTGGCCAGTTGCATGACCGTGTCGCGGGTAATCCCGAGCAGAATGCTGTCGCAGGGAGGTGGCGTGATGAGGCGGCCCTTCAGGACGACGAATGTGTTGGTGACGGCACCCTCAGAGACATGTCCGTCAGCAGTGAGCATGATGCCGTCGTCAAAGCCGGCCAGGTTCGCCTCTGTCTTGGCAAGCGCGCCGTTCACATACATGCCGGTAATCTTGCCATGTGTCGGAATCTGGTTGTCGCTGACCCTTGTCCATGAGGAAGTGCAACACCGCAGGCCCCCGGTGGTGGCGAATGGGGGCAGAACCGTCGCGACAACGAACCAGTCGTCCTCCAGGTCATGGAGCTTGACGCCGATGAATTCGGACGATTTGTAGGCGACGGGCCTGCAGTACACGGTCTGCCTGAAGTTGGTGCGCCTGACGGCCTCGACCGTGATGTCCGCCATTTCATCTTCGTTTATAGGAAGGTGGATATTCAACATCTTGCAGGAGCCGAGCTGCCGGCGGTAGTGGTCCTTGATTCTGAAGAGACAGAAGCGCTGCTTCTCCTCGTCCCAGTTCGCATTTATGCCGGCAAAGGTTCCTGTGCCGTAGTGAAACGCGTGGGTCATGATGCCGATCCTGGCATCCCTGGGGTGCATGAATTGTCCTCTGAAATAGGCACATGGTTCTGGCATTGTGTATTCCTCCTTTCGCATTCTGTGCTCTGATATCTTTTGTGTTGTTGCGGTTGCAGGTGACTGGCGCCCGGCTATGTCGTCCGGCTGACTCCTGCGGACGGACTTTCTCAGAAAAGAAGAAGCCTCCCGAAAGGGAGGCTTCCTTGGCTTTCTGTCCGTCCTGGTCTATGTCACTTGGTATGCGGTAGCAGCCTCCCGTACGCATGTAGGGGGCGCATCATCATAGGCATGGCTTCCGAAACGGGCGCAACAACTGCCAGTACTCTCATCATCAATCCTCAAAAAGGAGGGTACAGTGTAGAAGCGTTGCCTCCCGGCGTCAAGTTGCAGTGCTCGTTCAGTGCTCGTTCGGTATCATCGGTGACGAATCACCTCCCCTCGATTTCGGGGGACACTATGCATGAGGCGTGACATAACACCCGCCGCGGTGCCCGTATCAGTGCGGTGGCGCGAATCTCAAGAGTTGCCATGCTGCAGCTCCCCCACCGCGTCATCCGGCGAGGCAACCGCCGGCGGCAGACCTTCTTCTCAGACGAGGAGTAGCAGGAGAGGATGGACCTGATGCGCCACTGGCATCAGCTGTGAGACAGGGTCACCTGTTGCCCGAAATGTCCTCCAGCCCGGCTGCTTGGCAACCATGATGGTGTCTTGTGTGCGCGTCTCGGAAGGACGCGCTACAATTGAAACAAGAGCGATCAAGGCGAGCAGGAGGAGACATGAGCAGGAGAATGAGGTTTTTCACTTCGTTATCACTGGTTCTTGTTGCTCTACTACTTTTCGGTTCCGGGCTGGCTTTGGCCGGCGGTAATTCAAGCGAGGGGAAGTTGCCTCTGGAGAAGGCAAGACAAGTCCTTGAAGAAAGACTGGCAGACATGCCTGGATTTGCCGGAATCGCCCACTCGGAGGAAACAGGTGAGATCATCGTCTTCCTCGAGAATGACCGGGCGAGGGGGAGAACACCGGTCGGCTTCGAGGGCTTCCCGGTGCGTACTGAGGTTGTCGGCACCTTCCGCGCATTGCCCACTCAAGTAGCGGAGCCGGTGGCCCCTGGCGTGACAGAAGCCGTGAGTTCCTTGCGAAAGGATGCGGTCAGTTCACTTGTCGGTGGGATAAGTGTATCGGCCTATGTTGCGGGACAAGAATGGGCCGGAACCCTGGGCATGGTGACCTATGACAACAAGATTCTCTCCAATGCCCACGTCATCGCCCTGGATTTGGGAAACAACTTCCTCCCGATAGGGACGCCCATTATTCAGCCCGGGAGCTATGATGGGGGAACACCGGACGACCAGGTCGGGGTGCTGGAGAAGTACATACTTATCAAGTTCAAGGGCAGAGCGCCAAACTACGCTGATGCTGCAATAGCCACCATTGATCCCGGTATCAAAGGGGACAGTGGCTGGCAATTTGATGAATCAGGCGACTACCAAGTTATTGGGACGACCACGGTTGCTGCCGGCGATGCCGTGAGGAAGTCCGGACGGACAACTGGCACAACTACGGGCGAGGTGTACTTGACGAATGCCTCCGTCTGGGTTGACTATGGGCTCGGCCACCGGGCGTACTTCGTAGATCAGGTGATAGTCGACCAGCCCTTCATACTCTCCGGTGACTCTGGCTCGTCTGTTGACAAGGATGGAAGCTTCGTTGGGCTGGTTTTCGCCGGCTCTGTTGACTACGCCATAGTGTGCAAGGCAAGCTACATCATTGATGGCCTGGGTATTTCAGTCGCCCCGCGGACGTTGGAGTCGATTGCGGTAACACGAGAGGCGGCCTCAACAGCAGTGGGCGGCACTGAGCAGTTCACGGCTACCGGGACATACTCTGATGAAAGCACGGCAGGCCTGACTACTGAGGTGGATTGGACCAGCGACAATATCTTCGTCGCTACGATTGGTGCTTCGGGTCTCGCCACCGGCGTAGGTAAGGGCACAGCCACTATCACTGCAACACTGGATGGCGTGACGGGCTTCGCTAGTCTTACGGTTACTGAAGCTCTACCGACGCTGACTGTCAGGGTCACGACGGACTCTTCGGCGTACACGATAGGTCAACCCGTAGCTATCACGGTGACGGTAACAGATGCAGGTGACTCTGTTGTAGGTGCCTCCGTAGATGTTGAGGTGATAACCGGCAGAGGAGCTGTGCGGTTCACTGGCACCGCAACGACTGATGAAGAGGGCACAGCGCTTTTCGAGTACACAATCACACGCCGTGATGGCACCGGAACGTACAAGGTCACTGCAGACGCCTCGCATCTGGACTACGAATCCGGTACCGTCTCTGCGACGTTCACGGTGTCAAAGTAGAGGTTTTCCCTTCAAGGAGACAAGATGAGGGGCTGGCTAGACCGGCTCCTCTTTGTCGTGGAGTGGAACAAGGGAGTTCCGGGGATACCATACTTGTCTCTTGATAGAACACCCGCCCGGGCGCCAGTATCAGTGGGAGGGCGCGAATCTCACAAGTCGTAGTCCCTCATCTGCCGCACCGCGTTGTCCGGCGAGGCAACCGCCGCCGGCAGACCTTCTCCCCGTAAACAGCACCGCTGCAGGAACCGGCAAGGGGGGAGCAAACCGGAGATCCTCGGTGGGGGAGGCGTGACAGCCAAGCACACCAGGCACTCACTGACCGCCATTATCCAGAGTCCACTATCACTCACTTCCAAAAGCATGACCTTCCCCCGATATCAGTTCCGGTGTGAGTTGAGATCCTCTGATAGACTGACGAAGCAGGAGGCAACATCACAATGGGAATTCGCGTTCAAGCCAGGTGCCTTGATTGTGGTATGACCTTCGCGGTGGACCACGGTGGCGGGTTCCTTTTTCACCTCCTCCGATGCGACAGCTGTGGCAAGACGAAGTCCGTGGGGTTCGATGAACTTGGCGAGCTGCATCTGCGCTACCTGAAAGGACTTCAGGTTCTCTCTTCCAGTGCGAGTGCAGCACGTGACAGGTACATCCAGGAGTCTGCATCCGTCGAACGGATATCCGAAAACGAGTACCACAGAGGAATCGAAGCTCTTGCCGGCAAATGCAGATGTGGTGGCAAGTACAGCCTCGACGCGCCGCCTCGATGCCCCGAGTGCCATTCAACGCGACTTGAGGAAGGAGAGGCGACCCTTTGCTATGACTGATGACAGGCCGACAGCCGGCCCCGCCAGGGACGGTTTCGTTGTGCCGCCGTTGACCTTCCCCCCGAAAACAGGGCGCGAGCCATGTGGCGTCATGCTGGCATCGACACCGACACTGAGATAACATGGATAAGGAGGTGGCGAAATGAGAACAAGTATCAATCCATTCAGATCGTACACTTTCACGTGGTGGCAGATAGGCGTATTCAAACTGGCTCTGCTGGCCCTCGGCGCTGCTGCCGGAGCTTACTGGCACGAGTTCTTTGGGGCCAATTTGACGACTCTCATTATCATTGCAGCTATCGCTACCGCATACACCATGTACCTGGCTCTGAAGCAGTAGAAACGCAATCAAGACTGCCCTCCTGAGTGACCTTCTTCTGAGAGGGAGACCAGGAGGCTAAGATGGGCTTCGGAGTGACAGCAACAAGTCGGGGAGTGCGCCCCGGGGACGAGATGCATGGCAGGAACTGACTACTGGGTCTACGTGAACAGGGCCTTCAAGAAGGCGGAGTTGCACAAGTCAAAGTGTGGTTCCTGCAAGTACGGGCGGACGATGCATGGCGACCGGACCACTGCGAAGGATTGGTGGGAAGGTCCCTTCAACTCTCGTGACCGGGCCTGGGAGTGCGCCCAATCGACGGCAACGACGGTCGGCGGCGTGCCGACGAAATGCGCGCTCTGTCATCCGTAGGGCAGCCAGCAATCTCGGTTCAGGCGCCAGGCTACCCCATCAGCGCCCGGTTCCTCAGTACGCCGATGCCGTCCACCTCCACCTCGGCAACGTCACATCCCCCAGTCGCTGAAGCCAGGGAACATAGCCCAGAACGAATCCAGCCACGAGCGGTAGGGACGAACGGGTGGTTCTCGAACGCCCCGTACAGGCGATCCAAGACCTCTTCGCTGGAAACAGGCACACGGTGCCCCAGACGGCTCGAACCGGAACCGAAGCGATGGGGGTAGCTGTTGTGTGCCCGGGATTCACCGCCGTTTGTCACAAGCACCACGGAGCATTGCCCGCGCCCGCGACCCCGGCGTGCGGTACGCAACGCCCAATTCGGTGTGCGCCTGGCGGCGCTGCGGATGGCTGGATAGCTGAGAGGAGATGAGGTTTTCGCTCAGACCGCGACCGGATTCATCTTGGCGCCAGTTGCGGCTGTCGTGGATTGGCATTGTGGCGCTGTAGGTACTTGACAACATCCGATTAGCGTGTAACAATGTTACAAAGTAACACAGAAGGAGGTTGAACATGCCTGTGATTCGTATCACCAATGCTACCTGGGGGCGTTTGAAGCGGTGGGCCGTTCCTCTTGAGGACTCCATAGATGACGCCATACGGAAAGTGCTTGACATTGCTGAACGCGTTGAGCACAAGAACCCGCCACCGCAGGGACATGGAACGCCCGAAGAAGCCTTTCGGCGTCCTATACTGGAGACCCTGCACAAGCTGGGTGGCAGCGCCTCTATCCACGACGCACTGGAGATGGTTGAGGAGAAGATGAAAGCACGTCTTACCGTGGTTGACTATGGAAAGTTGCTCCGTTCCGGGGAAGTCCGCTGGAAGAATACCGCGAAACGGGCACGGAAGCGCCTGCGGGATGAGGAACTCTTGAAACCTGTGTCTCGAAAAGGCATCTGGGAACTGTCTGCCAAAGGGCGCGAGGAACTTGAGAGAATCAAGGACAAAGCCTCGCGGATTCTTCGCTGAGCGTTGGACGTGGTGGAGGATGAATGACGGGGCGCCACAAACGTGTCTTGATGAGAACCGGCATTTCACGCCAGCATCGAGACACGTACGTGGTGAACCGGCCGACAACGCATGTATTCTCTGAGGCTGCGGCTCCCTCCGGCACAAGCGTCAGTCGGAGGACGGGGAGTGGGGGGTCGATGCCTGGAGTTCGGGGGACACCGTTGAGTTTGTGGGACGGGGGCCGTAGCGATGACCCGGCGGCGACTAACTCTCCATCGCCTGTGCCTTGAGGCTGGGTGGCATCTTCTCGATGGCATACCTGAGAGAGGTGCGGGGCATGACCGCCCGGTTCTTCATGACGTAGAGGAAAACCTCCTGCTGATGGGCTTCGCCCGCCGACTTGAGCATCCAGCCATACCCTTTTCGAACAAGGTCGTCGGTATCCAGGAGCAGGATGTCCGCAATCTGGAACACGTCCCCGAGGAATCTGCCGTGTCTGGCCGGGACGATGAGCGACACCGCCGCAGCGCGGCGCATCCAGCGGTTGTCAGATGTTGCCCATCTCTTCAGTACGTCCACGAGCGCGGGATACATGTCGATGAGGTCGCCCACCGAGTGGTTGCAGAACGTGTCGCACGTGGCCCAGTTGGTGACGTACTGGCTGATCCATCTCTCGAAGACTACGATGTCCTCCGGCTGGTAGGCTTTGTGAACGGCGTGTGACCAGATGCACGCGATGAGTGCCTCTTCCATGTAGCCTGACTGCCACAGTTCCTCGCACAGCATGAAGACGTCCTGCTTGCCGCTCTGCTTGAGCTCACGCAAGTACGTCTTTGCCAGCCGGTTGACGGTGGGGACTGTCAGGCCATACAGCTTGACGCCCTCCTTGAAGAACCGCTCAGCGCTCTCTCGCTTCTTGTCGTCTGCGTTCTCTCGCAGTTCCTGGCGTATGCGCGCAATCACGTCTTCCACAGTCGGGTTCCTCCGTGTCGGTCGTGAGCCGAATGGCTCAGGTTGGGGGGGGTGTCCGACGTCCTTGAGCACGGTGATGCGGTTCGGCCCCGGCACGCGTGCCCCGATGGGTAGCAGCGGTAGTCCGTGAGACTGTCGAATTCTACGCACAACAGTGAGACGAATGGAGCGCCTGCGCCCTGTGCGTCGAGGGCGTTCACCCACATAGGCCACACAGCGCGTGCATCGGACACGGGTCGGATGCCGCGGAATCCCCGTGACTCAGAGTCGGACGTTAGCCCGTCTACAATCTGCCGAGTTCTTTCAACAACTGGATTACTCTGCCCGCCTCAGCAAGGCCCGGGGTACCACCCATGGCCGTTCCTACCCCGATGGCCTCAAAGATCTCCTCGTTGGTGGCGCCGGCCGCAATCGCAAGCTGTGTCTGGCCTATGACGCAAATGGTGCAGCCTGCGCGGAGTCCTCCTACCAACCCCATCAGCCGTTTGACTTTGACGCTCAGCGCCCCCTCTTTGTAGACCTCTTCCGTGAGGCCATTCTTGGCGGCCCACAACCCGGGCATCAACTGTGCGTTCTCGTCTCTCGATTTCAGGTACTCATTCCAAATCTCGAGCTGGCTTTCCATTGAGGTCACCTCCTGCTTCAGTTGTCGTCCGTAGATAATACACTACTACTCGTGGCTAGCCATCGGTGGCTCCGAGCGGCCTTCTTCCCTGAATTCCAACTCAATCACATTGATTCACGACTATATTGGTCGTAGACTGGTCTCCAGGATGCTACTTGGCGTCAGGTGGTACCGGGTTGTCCTGCTCCTGGCCTTTGCCATCGTCTGGCTCGCGTTCGGGGCGGGTCCTGTCTGTGAGCGAATGGGGGTCAGTGTGCAGGAGGCTGCAGCCAGTGACGTCAATCCCTTCGAGTACGGATTCCGAGAGATTGCGGCCCTCCTGGCAGGCATCGGCCCGGCCCTGGCGGCAATCGGCTATCTCGTCTGCCGGGCTGTCCAGTCACGGGTTCTCGCCGGTAGTCAGGCAGCATCGCCCTCCCAATCCCGGGGTTCGCATTGAAGTTCGGGGGCACCTTGTCCATTTCGTCCGTGAAAGTGCACGGGCGGACACTGAGGTCCGCACCCTACATTCAGGCCACCCATCAGGCCACCCGAGTTCCGTAGGGTCCTTCGAGCCGTTGGCCTTAGAAGTTGGGGGGACACCATAAGTTGGGGGGACACCATACTTATCTCTTCGCAGGACCGGCGGGCCCGTGGAGTCGCTGGCCCTTCTGACCATTCGCCCTCGCATTTGCGGTACTGCAACGCCTCGGCGATGTGGGGGGTGGCGATGAGGTGGGTGACTTCGAGGTTTCTGCATGGTCCCACGGATTCCGGGTACATCTTGCCTGTTTCGTCCGTGAAAGTGCACGGGCGGACACTGAGGTCCGCCCCTACAATGGAACACCACCCAACTCCGACGGGCAGGCATGGGAGCCTGCCCCTTGTATCTTGATGTACAGTGTCCCAGCGATGTCGCGGGAGAGGGGAATCAGACGTGCCCCTTAGGCGTAAGAGCCTGTCGCGTAGATTACGATCCCCTCTCCCCGGCGCCAGTCCCA
>JAUVZB010000015.1 GCA_030602785.1 Dehalococcoidia bacterium | reverse complement strand
GAGGGGGAGACGCGTGAGCAAGACGTTCCGTCCATACGAGCCCGGGCAGATGTTTCTCATGCCGGCATTGCTGCAGGACTGGCTGCCGAAAGAGCATCTGGTCTACTTCGTATCCGACGTAGTGGACCATCTGGACCTGGTCGCCATCCGGAGTCGCTACGACGAAGAGAGGGGCTATCCGCCGTATCATCCGGCGATGATGGTCAAGGTGCTGCTGTATGCGTACTGCATCGGCGTGCCGTCCTCCCGCAAGATAGCGAAGCGGCTTGAGGAGGATATCGGGTTCCGTGTGCTTGCGGCCAACAACACGCCTGACTTCCGCACCATCTCGGACTTCCGCAAGGACCATCTCAAGGCGCTGGCGGCGCTGTTCCTGCAGGTGCTGAGGCTGTGTCAGAAGGCAGGGTTAGTGAAGGTGGGGCACGTCTCGCTTGACGGGACCAAGATAAAGGCGAACGCGTCCAAGCACAAGGCGATGAGCTACAAGAGGATGAGGGAGGAGGAGGCGCGGTTGGAGGCGGAGATAGCGGAGCTGCTGAAGAAAGCTGAGGCTGAGGATGCGGAAGAGGACCGCAGGTATGGCCGGGACAAGAGAGGCGACGAGTTGCCGCCGGAACTGGCGTTCAGGGAGGGCAGGCTCGCGAAGATCAGAGAGGCCAAAGCCGCCCTTGAGGCTGAGGCCGAGCGCGCGGACGGCAAAGGAGGGAAGGCGACAGGCGTGCCCGCAGACAAGGCGCAGCGCAACTTCACCGATCCGGAATCACGCATCATGCCGGGGCCTGGAGGCAAGCAATTCGAGCAGTGCTACAACGCCCAGGCTGCTGTGGACAGTGGGCGCCAGGTGATCGTGGCGGCTGAGGTGACGCAGCAGCCGTCGGACAAGGGGCAAGCAGTGCCGCTGATGGAGCAGGTACAGGCGAATACAGGCGGACTGCCCCGGGAGATGTCAGCCGATGCCGGGTACTTCTCGAGCGAAGCGGTGCAGGAGCTCAGCGCCAGAGGCATAGACGTGTACATGCCGCCGGACAGGATGGGGCACAGGCAGGGGCAGCCGGAGGCGCCCCGAGGCCGGACGCCGAAGGGTCTCTCGACAGCGGATAGGATGCGGCGCAAGCTGAGGACGAAGCAGGGACGGAAGCGCTACGGACTGAGGAAGGAGCTATCCGAGCCGGTGTTCGGCCAGATCAAACAGGCGAGAGGCTTCCGCCAGTTCTTGCTCAGGGGGAAGGAGAAAGTGGGAGGCGAGTGGCAACTCATCTGCACCGGGCACAACCTGCTCAAGCTGTTCGGAGCGCGCAACGCCGGGTTGGTCGGAGAGGAGTTCTGGAACCAAGTGGCCGCGGCATAGGCCGAGGACGCACCCCACTGCGATCCGAGGAGACCTCGTTCCGGCAAAGCAAGACACCTCCGACCGTCACCTCCCAATGGTAATCTCCACCACAGATGATAGCGAAAGGTTCAGGACGGATTAGTCAGTCAGGCTCCTAGCCAGAGGAGGGCAGCAATCGCAGGATTCCTGTGGCGCATTTCCCGCATGACTTTGCCCCACGTGGCAGCCGCCGGCAGCAGACCCTTTTCTCAGATGGAGACTACCAGTCCTACGTTGCCCTGATGGAATTCGGGTACTATTCACCTGGTAGTGCTGTGGGCAGGAGGGTGAACCCGCAGTGAAGAATGACATGGAGCGCGGTCAGAGCATACCGGATGACTATCAACTGGCTGGTCGATGGCTGTTGAGTTTGAAAGGATGGACCCTGGTCGTCTTGCTGGTCATCGGGGCCGCCATTTTCGGACTGACCATGGTACTTGGGCTCACTATCAGAGGATTGCTTCGAGGATACCTGGAAGGGCCCGCCAATCTTGGTGAGTTCTTCATTCCGCTTGTTCTGGGAGTATTCGTGGCGCACATCGTCCTGCACGAGGGTGTCCACGGCGCCCTGTTTCGCGTTTTCGGTGGCAAGCCCCGTTTCGGGGTCAAGGTGGCCGGAAGGTTCCTTCCAGTGGCGTTCTACGCAACCTCCGGAGCGCCTGTTCTGAGGAATCAGTATCTCCTGGTTATGCTGGGCCCATTTCTCTTGCTCACACCGGTTTTCCTGCTGACAGGCATACTGGCAAATACTGAGCTCGTCATAACTCTGGCGATACTGGCAGCGGCGATGAATGCGAGTGGCTCAGTCGGGGATCTCTTCATGGCCTGGAAGATTCGGCGGCATAGTCGTGAGACCCTCTATGAGGATACGGAGAATGGATTCAACTGGTATGTTCCCTCGATCTGAAAGCCAGACTCATCGCATTTCGTGAGCCAGGCTCGGGCTCCGGCATGTTCTCTGGTTCCTGGAACACACCATACATGTCTCCTGACACGACGTGAGGCGCCGGGACAGTATCGTCCAGACGGAATTCCGGCCAATCATCACCGCGCACAACATCTCGGCCAGGAGGTGTCTTCGTCTTCATCGTCCGGGGGCGTCTCTACCACCACCTCGAACAGCGTGTCCTCCCCGGCAGCAGTCCTCTCGTAGGACTCCACCAGCTCTGCAAACGACATTCTGATGAGGGTGTCGGCTACGCCGTAGGGCAGCAGGCCCTGTGGGAAGCTCGCGCTCTCCTCGTCGTCAGCCTCCCCGGTCACGAAGTCGAACATCGTCGAGCACGAGTGACAGACCAGCATAGTCCCACCGTGTGAGAGCCCCTGCGAGCCACAGGAGGGACAGACGGCCGCGCGCACATAGAATGCTCCGTCAAGCATGTAGCCGATGTACTCCAGTTCCTCCTCCTCCGCGGGCAAGCTGAAGTGCACGTGACCGGCGTTCTCCTCCACATCGAGAGGGATGGTCACGGCGTCTCTGTCTATCTGTGGTTCGACCCACACATGCGCCGCCCGTCTGGATGGTGGAGCAGGCGCAAGTTCCTCGGCCGCCTCCGGCGCATCGAGGTCAGCGGACGGCAGCGCCTCACCCGAGGCGTCTCCACTATTGGCTTCCTGCGTGCCTGCGGGCGCCTCGGCCACATCGTCCGGGGCCACGCATGCGACACTCAGGCCAGCGAGCAAGAGGAGAGCAGCAACGAGTGCGAGTTTCATCATCTCTCCATGTCGCCGTTCCCTCTGGCAGATGCGACACCAGTGACAGGACTGCGTTGCGGTCTCAGAGCAGTCGGAGCACACGAGACTGCCTCAGCCCCGTCGTCGGTCTCCATGAGGTCGGCCAGTGTTCTCAACCCCAGGACCGAGTCCATCGCCTCCGCCATCTCCATCCACAGACCGCGTGTTGCACAGGAGTCCGAGCGAGGGCAAACGCCCGGGTGGAAGACACAGTCGACCGTCGCCAGCGGCCCTTCGAGGAGGCTCACTATCTCGCTCAGCAGTATCCTGCCTGGCTCCCTCAGCAGGGAGATGCCCCCTCCCGCACCACGCGTGCTGCGCAGGATGCGGCCGGCGATGAGCGGCCCGATGATGTGCTCCAGGTAGGAGAGGGAGACCTCCTGGCGAGCGGCGATGTCCCTGAGACGCACGGGCGCGCCGCCGCTGTGCAGTGCGATGTCCAGCACGGCTCTCATACCATAGCGGGTCCGGGTGCTGAGCTTCATGGCCGCCTCCCTTGTTGAGTATGTTGACCGATTTAGTCAAGAATAGCGCGCATGCTATCCCCCGTCCATTTTGTGCACCGGGTGATTCCAACAGCAGTCCGGAATGCCGCTCCTGCACCGTGCGGCGGAGACACTCCCGGTTCCCTACCCGCCTACGGGCATGTCGTCGGAGCTGATGACGGACTCCCCACACCCAAGCATGACCCTGACTCCTTCAGACCAGGCCACGCCGAAGGAGCCCATCCCTCATGCTCAGAGAGGCGCATGTCGTATGGCGCCAGCACCAGGGGAGTGGTGCAGAGTGCGAACAGCAACATCAAGAGAGCATCCACATTCGCCTCCTGTCTGGCCCGGGGATGAAGCCCGGCCGCCCGACACGCGTTCTTACCTCCCGGCGAATTGGCAGCAGCGCGAGCCGGGACGTGCCGTGCTCCTCCATTGAGCCCGCGAGAATGCTAGCAGGGGAATGTGAAGAACTCGTGAAGCGACGGTGATGAAACCGAGGGACGCTGTGAGCTATGGCCACGGCGTCAGCGAAAACGAGGATCGCCGGGTTTCCTGGCCGTCAGCAGTCTTGCGAGGTTGGTGGCACGCACTGCCGACCGCCTGGATGAACCGGCGATGACGGCACGGGCGACGCATGCGTCGCTTCCACAGCGCGGATTCCGGGGACACCATGCCTATTCCTTGAAACCGCGTGCCGTGCAGAGCCAGTATCCACCAGGCGGCATCACTCTCAGGCCTCGTTGTGCCTGGCTACCCACACCAGGTTGCTCTGCTTGGCAACAGCCGTGAATCACTGAGGAAACAGAACCGTACAGTGTCCCCCAAACTCAGGGCAGCTCAATACCCCGGTTCATGATGTCGACGTATCGCGTGTAGCTGAACAGCCTGTTGCGCTTTCGAGCGGTCAGTTCGCGCACTATTCCGAGTTGCTCCAGATGCGCCAGACTCTTGTTCACCGTGGCCGGGGTGATGCCGGTATTCCGCACAATCCAGCCTGCCGTAGCGATGGGCCGCTCAAGCAGCGCTTGCTGCACCTGCAGAGTGGAGCCCGCCGCCCGACCAAGCGAGCCTATTCTCTTGCGATCCTCTTTCGACACGTCAAGCAACTGCCGCGCGGTGTCCACAGCCTGGGTTGCCGTCACAATAACCGCCTCGGCAAAGAAGTCGAGCCACGCCTCCCAATCTCCGGTGAGACTTACGTTGTTGATCAGTTCGTAGTAGGCCTGTCGATGCGTCTTGAAGTAGAGGCTCAGGTACAGCAGCGGCTCCCGTAGTACCTTCTGCTCACACAACAACAGGGTGATAAGCAACCGCCCCAAGCGGCCGTTGCCGTCCAGAAACGGATGGATTGTCTCGAACTGAACGTGTGTCAGTGCAGCCTTAAGCAGTACCGAAGCCGGCTCCGGCTGATCATGCAGGAACAACTCCAGTCTGCCCATACACTCAAGCACCTGGTTTGCCGGTGGAGGAACATACGCTGCATTGCCGGGTCGCGTGCCACCAATCCAGTTCTGGCTGTTCCGGAACTCGCCTGGCGTCTGACTGCTACCGCGGCCTCTGGCCAGGAGAATGCCATGAATCTCCTTGAACAGTCGAAGCGACACGGGGAAGCCTTCCGCAATACGATTCAACCCATAGGTCAGGGCAGCGACGTAGTTGCTCACTTCGCGCACGTCGTCCAGCGGAACTCCGGGGGCCTGATTGAGTTCAAAAAGCAGCAGGTCGGATAGGGACGATTGCGTCCCCTCAATCATGGAGGAGAGCACGGCCTCCTTGCGCAAGTACGTATACAGGAAGACCGAGGTATCCGGCAGCAGTGTGGAGACGGTGTCCAACCGGCCAAGAGCCACTAGCGCCTGGTCGAACTTGCTGCGAAGTTCCGGAGTCCAACGAATGGGTGGCTGAGGCGGGAGCGGCGCAGGCACAAACGCCTGCACGTTTTCGCCCACCACCGAGGCCGGCACATAGCGTCCCTGAAGCCCTCTGTTCATCCTGTGTCCTTCGAACCTATAATAGCGCATCATGCTATTTTAGATTACAGCATCATGTTAAAACACAGTGCGCTGCTATTTCAACTTGGCGGATAGAAACATACCAACGAAATGGATGATGCATAGCCCACCCATGCCTGCGTTACACGAACAAGCATCAGAGGATATGCCATCTGCATGAGAGCTGGAAGGCATTCCTTGAGGCCGCTAGTTGCGGGAAGCGATCTACTGCGCGTCCATTGCCGCAAACATCACGGGCACTGTCTGCAATCTTCGAGCAAGGCGCCATCCTGCGGCGAGTGGGTTCCAAACCCGCCTCTGCTGAATCACGCACAGCAGCGCGTAGTGGAATATGGCTGCACATCCCCGCAATGTGGATGCTGAGAGCACCCGGCGGCACAAACGTTGGCACAGCATCACGGGAAAGGGCGCTTGCCGACCGCCACTGGCACACCGCCACGCCCGCTCTGTCACCGGGAGAAGGAAAGGGGCGGCTTCAGAAGCCGTCCCGGGCAAGACTCATGCAAACAGAGACCATGGCCTACCGCGCCGACACTCCGAGCGCACTCAGCAAGTTCTCACCGAGGTCGGTAACGACATGGCTGTCATAGCTCTCGATGTCGCCCGCGTCACAGAGCTTCGCGATAGTGGGATCAACCGGTATCTGCGCCAGCAGCGGGGCATTGGCGACCTTCGCCATCTCTTCACCCCTGCCCGGGCCGAAAAGCTCCAACTTCTTGTCGAGTTCCGGCACGTAGAGATAGCTCATGTTCTCCACAACGCCGAGCACACGCTTCTGCATCATCTCCGCCATGTTGAGCGCCTTGCGGACTATCATCTCCACCAGGTCCTGCGGCGTGAACACAACAACCACACCGTCTATGGGAAACGCCTGCATCACGGTCAGCACGGCGTCCGCAGTGCCCGGCGGCAGGTCGATTAACAGGTAGTCCAGCTTGCCCCAGAGCACTTCCTGGCCGAACTGCCTGATGGCCTTGTCTATGAGCGGGCCCCTCCAGATGACCGGCTGGTCGTCGCGCTCGATCAGCAGGTTCATAGCTATCATAGGCATGCCGCTGCGCGTGAGCACGGGAAGTATCCCGCTCTCGCTACCGAGAGGGCGGTCTTCCACTCCGAACATCTTGGGCATGCTGGAGCCGGTCAGGTCCGCATCCAGGATGCCGACGCCATAGCCACGGCGCCTCAACTCGGCAGCAAGCAACCCCGTGACAAGTGACTTGCCCACTCCACCCTTGCCGCTCATCACGGCTACGGTGTGACGTATCTCGTTCACTTCCTCCGGCTTCGCTGCTACAAACTCCACCCGCGCATCGTCGCCCGTGACGGCCGCCACGGCCACGCGCACGCTTTCATCCAGCGACTGCTTGACCTCGCCGGTCAGCGCCGCGTCGGCAAGCACCACTCTCACCAGCCTGTCGTTGCGCTCAACGCTCTTCACGAGATTGAGCTGCACAGGACTGCGGTTCGCGCCCGGCACCAGGATCGAATCGAGCGCCCGCTCTATCTTCTTATCGTCAATCAACGGTTTCTCCTCGCACCGGTCCTAATGGTCGCAGACGTTCTCTCCCGTGCTAAGCACACCTGACAGATACGCCTTCATCACGTATTCCGGGTCGGCCTCCGGTGCTCCAAGAACCACCTGGATACGATTGTCCTCGAAAAGACTCACGGCACGTGACCCCATACCACCTGCAATGATTGCTGATGCCCCCTGTTCAGCGAGGAAGGCGGGCAATACGCCAGGTTCATGACCGGGTGACGGAATCTCCTCACGACCGACTATCTCTTTGGTGTTCTCGTCAACGTCAAAAAGTGCGAATGCCTCACACGGACCGAAGTGTGACGACAGTTTGTCGCCCTTGATCGGCATTGCATATCTCATTCTCTACTCCTCAGCCTCTTACGCGCTCACAGGCGCGGCGCGGCGTAACGGCCAATGGTACAACTCAAGCGCCCGCATCGTCGAGTCGCTTCGTGACTGCTCTCCAGGCTTCCTCCAGCGGTCCCACCAGTCGGGGGTCGTCCGTGTACTCCACGAGCGGCACTCCCTGCACCTGGGCCTCCGTCACCTTCGTGTCGAACGGAATCCGCGACACCACGTCTATGCCCTGCCCGGCGCAATACTCCTCTATCTGCCGTGTCCCCTCCTCGTTCACGTCGTGCTTGTTGATGCACACCAGCGCGGGCACGCTGAAATGGCGGCAGACCGAGAGCACACGCTCCACGTCATGGATGCCCGAGACCGAAGGCTCCGTGACGATGAAGGCAAGGCTCGCAGCCGACAGCGACGAGATGACCGCACAACCGATGCCCGGAGGGCCATCGTTGATGGTCAAATCCAATCCCGCCTGCTCCGCGGTCTCCTTCGCCTTCTTTCTCACAAGGTGCACGAGCATGCCGGAGTTCTCCTGTGCGATACCGAGTCGCGCATGCACGAGCGGTCCAAAACGAGTTTCCGAGATGAACCAGTGGCCTGCGAGGTTCTCCTTCATCGTGATGGCATTCACGGGGCAAACCCGCGCACAGAGGCCGCAACCTTCGCAACCAATGGGGTCGACGGTGAAGTCATGTATCGCATCGAAGCGGCACGCCTCAACGCAGAGGCCGCACTCCGTGCAGGCCTCGCGATCTATGACGGCCGTTTTGCCGCTCCAGAACTCGTGCTCCTCCTTCACAGAGGGATTCAGGAGCAGGTGCAGGTCGGCAGCGTCCACATCACAGTCGGAAAGCACCTTCTGCTTCGCGAGCGCAGCGAAGGCCCCGACAACGCTCGTCTTGCCTGTGCCGCCCTTGCCGCTAAGTACTACGCCTTCTCTCATTCACCATCTCCCTTATCCTGTCGAACATCTCCAGGAAGCGCTCCCCGTACTCCGGCAGCGCCTCCACGAGAGGGACGCCCCTGGAATACGTGTGCGCTATCCGCTCCTCGAGCGGTATCGTCATCAGTATGGGTATGCCCTCGCTGCGGCAGTAGGCTTCGGTTCGGTCATCACCCACTCCGGCGCGGTTGATTATGGCGCCGTGCGGCAGTCCCAGTTCCCGTACCGTCTCCACGGCGAGTCGAAGGTCGTTCAGCCCGAAGGGAGTCGGCTCCGTAACCAGGATGCAGAAGTCGCTGTCTCTGACCGCTTCGACCACAGGGCACGAGGTCCCGGGTGAGGCGTCAATGATGGTGACACCGTCGGTGCCGGCGTGCTTCCTCACTTCCCTGATGATAGGCGGCGCCATCGGCTGACCGATGCTAAGCACGCCATCGAAGAAGCGGATACCCTCTACCTTGCCCTCCTCCACCACGCCTATCTCGTTGGGCACCTCGGTAATGGCGCCCACGGGGCAGAAACGGGTGCACGCGCCGCAGCCGTGGCACAACTCCTTGAACACCAGGACCGTCTTGCCCAGCACCACGATGGCATTGAACGCGCAGACGTCGTGGCACATGCCGCAGCCGATGCACTTCGACTCGTCGACGAAGGGCACAGGGATGGCAACCGGCTCAGACCTTGTCTGCGTCGGCTTCATGTAGATATAGTCGTTTGGCTCCTCGACATCGCAGTCAAGGAGCGTCACAGGCCCTCTTTCCTTCAGAACAAGGGCGAGGCTCGTCGCGATGAGGGTCTTGCCCGTGCCGCCTTTTCCACTCGCAATAGAGACTATCACCGCGCTAGTCCCTCGCCATTCTCGCGCCGCAGCGCGGGCAGGTCTGATCGTAGCAGGGCACGCCGACTGTGTGCGGCGCCCGTGCGCCACACTGCGGGCAGACACAGTCGCCACCCGGGCCGGCGCCCGCGCGGTTGCCTGCCATTCGGCCGCGTCCGGCACCCCGCCCCAGTCCTCGGCCGCTTCCCGGTCCCTGTCCACCCGGTCCAGTTCCATCACCCCGTGGCATAATCACACCTCCGTATTCATGCGGGCAGTGCCCCGGGGCACTGCCGTCATGTGGTACGGCGATGGAGAGCCTTCCTCCAGCGAAGAACAACCCTCCACCACCAGCCTCAGTCAGTCGTCTTCGTGCAGTTTTTCGATTCGCTGGTTGATGTCACCAACCTGCTGTCGAAGGTCATCGAGCTGTACCTTGAGCTCCTTCAGAACTTCCATCAGTCCGGATTCCGGGGGACCCGAAGGCGCAGGGCGTGATGCAGCAACCCGTCCCATGCCACCACCCATTCCACCGCCCATGCCACCACCCATGCCGCGCCCCATCCCTCCGCTTGCCCCCACACCTATCCCGTAGTGCGACGCAACGTTCGGTTGCGAGGTCGGCTGGTACCGCCCACCGCGGTAGCCCTCAACCGCTTCTCGAACGGTGCCTGTCACTCCCGTTACGACCTTCACGCCTGCGGCCTCAAGGGCCTGGTAGCCATTCGGCCCACAGTTGCCGGTCAGAACAGCCTCGACACCCTTGCCCGCAATCATCTGCGCGGTGGCGATGCCGGCGCCCTGCGGAGAGCCTGCGTTCACGTTCTCAAGTCCCTCGAACTGCATCGTCGCGGGGTCTATGACCACGAAGTACGCGCAGCGTCCGAAGCGCGGGTCAACGGTTGCATCCAGCGATGGCGCGGGAGCAGAGACGGCGACTCTCATTCGTCACCCACGGCACCAGCCTCGTTCTCCAGCTCCTTCACACGCCCCATGATGGCGTCCAGGTCTTCCTTCAGCGAGGAGGCCTGACCTTGCAGGTAGCTGAGTTCCTCCTCACGACTTATCTCCCGGACACCCCACGGATTGGCCCAGGGACCTGCTGCCGCAGGGGGCGTCATCGGGCCGGCATTGTAGCCGCCGGGATAACCCCAGCCAAAGCCACGGCCTCGCCCGAACCCTCGGCCCCAGCCGTAGCCCATGCCATAGCCCCGTCCGCCAGGCGCGTTCGCAAATCCGGGCATTCCGAAGCCCGCGCAGTATCCTGCTCCTCGACCTGTCATCGGGCCCATGCCCATCGGTCCGCTTCCATCTCCTCTTGGCATCATCTTATCCTCCTTCTTTGACACTCATGAATCGGGTTTCTACCACCAGGGAACGCCACGCGCCCTCCAGCCGAAGCCACGGCCCATGCCGAAGCCACGGCCCAGCCCGAAGCCTCTTCCGAAACCCCGGCCCATGCCGAAGCCACGACCCAGCCCAAAGCCCCAGCCAAAACCTCTTCCGAAACCCCGGCCAAAACCACGTCCCAAGCCATAGCCCATTCCATAGCCCCAACCACGGGGCGTGTTCGCGAATCCGGGCATCCCGTACCCCGCGCAGTATCCTGCTCCACGACCGGTCATTGGGCCCATACCCATCGGTCCAGTTCCATTACCTCTTGGCATCGTCTTATCCTCCTTCCCAGATACTTGCCACCAATGCGTGCCTCCACGCTACCAACAACCACCACAATCTCGAGATGCGTGGGGCCAGGGCGGAGACACACGCCTGAAACCAGGGCTTGTTCTCCCTCCCGGCCCCATTCTGTCTGTTTTTCTGTTCACTTCTCACCTCCTCCACGAGAGTCGCTTCCCTCGCTCCACTGCTGTCCACGGGGCATCCCTCGACGCACATCCGGCACGGGAGGTCCCCATGGACCGTCCCACCTTCCACGACCCCAGCCACCGGGGCCATGACCGCGCCCGCGCCCATGTCCACCCGGCCAGGGACCGCGAGGAGGGAAAAGCGGCTGGACATCTCTACCGTTACAGGATGGACAGGCAACCGACGAGGCGCCGGGCAGAGGTCCGGGTGGCAGCGCCCATTCATGTCCGTCGCGGCGGCAGCGGAAGCGAGCACCGGGAAAGGCGAAACTGCCACCTTCAACTCGAATCGCTTTGCCGCTCACTATGGCATCGGCCAGCTTCCCGCGCGCAGACTTCAATACCTGGTGAAAGGTGGCGCGGGAGACTCCCATCTGCTTCGCACAGTCCTCCTGGTGCAGGTCCTCGATGTCCTTCAGGCGGATGGCCTCCACCTCCTCAAGGGCGAGAATCACATCCTCGAGCGTACTGACAGGCACACCGACAGGCTTGAACAACCTCGTCCCGCCTGGCATCCATGCAACCTGCCTCAGTTTTACCGGTCTAGGCATCTCTCGCTCGCTCCACTCATCCGTGTTTCTGACATATGTTAGAAACAAAACGGACGGGATGTCAAGTCACGAAGGGCGTCAGGTGACAAGTTTCCGGGAGACCCTCCCGGAGAAAGACAGGGCGGCACAGAAGAAGGGGACCCCGAAGGACCCACTCTTGGTTCACATGACAGGTGAAGCTACTGCTTGAAGACTGCGACGAGTCCGCCGATGAGCACCAGTGCCACAGCCACGATGGCGATGATACCCGCGGTACCCAGACCGTTGGCTTGTGCGGATGGCACCGATGCCTGCACAAGACGCGGAGCAAGCACCGTGAACTGGCCCTGCATGCCATTGACAGTGACCTGATAGGTGCCGGGCACGGCCTTCGCTGTGGTGAAGACAACCTGCTTGCAGGACCCGCCGGACACCGCGACGCTCTGGGATTGCTCGGCAGCGCCGTTCACCGCCAGAACAGCCGTGAGCGACCCCTTTTCCTCTCCACTGTTGCACACGTTCGCCGATACCCGTACTTCCTGCCCCGGCAGCACCTGCCGCGGGTCAACGCTCAAGTAGTTCGCTCCCATCTTCGCGGGCTCGAGAGGCCGCTTCTCCCTCTCGGGAGGCGCCCACTTCTCCTCTTCCTCCTGGCCCGGCTCCTCGTAGCCCGGCGGGATAGCATAGAGGTACGCGGTTACGCTCACGCTCGCACCGGGAGAGAGAGTGATAGGCGAGTTGCCGTCATCGTAGCCCCAGTAGTAGAGGACCGCGCTGTCTTCACCGGGGTCACTGCCCTCAAAGTAGTCCCACGCATCATATTCGGCCCACTCACCAAAGATGAACCGGTCAGGAGGCGTGGGATTGGGAGAGAACGCGCCCTGCGGCCCGTCGACCGAGCCGAAGACGGAGAACGAGGGATCGCCCGGGTCATCCGTAGTCTCGAAGCGGTCGAAGTTGGGAGGCGTGTAGACCTTCTCATCCTGCATGAATCCAGAGTCGGGGTCACGCGTCGCAAACCAGGCATCATCATCGTCCGCAATCATCAGGTCCCACTCGTAGCGGATGCCGACTTGGTGTATCTCAGTATCGTTGTTCGTGACCTTCGTCGTGATTCGCACGCGCGAGTTGGAGAGCTTCGTGCCTTCGACGGCTGTGACCTGCTCCACCTCGAGGTCTCCGCCAGGATACCATGTCGTCGTCGCGCGATTCCCGCTCACGCTGAAATCCGAACCGCCGCCACCTAGACAGGCAATGGCGTAGCTGCCCGACGGCTCCGGTGAAGAGAGCTCTGGCAGGGAGGTATAGACAACTCCCATCGTATAGTCCCGCACGCTCAAGTACGATGACCCGGGGCTGTGATCCGCGCCATTGTAGAGCACGTCCGCGTTGGGGAACGGATGGTCATCTCCGGTGCACACGGTGTAGATGCCGGGGTAGGCTTCACCTCCGAGTTCCTCTATCTCCGTGTCGTCCGAGACGGTCAGCTCATAGATGCCGTTGCTGAGAACAACGAGGTTGTCTGGAGGCTGTCCCGGATCCTGCGGCAAGGACTCCTTGTCCGGCACATCGGCCAAGACGGCGCCGCCCGCCGACAACAACAGTGCCGTAACAAGCAACAATGGAAACAGCCGCAATGCAGTGCGCCTCTTCACGGCGAAACCTCCTTGGTCGAACATCCAGCCCCTATGGTACGTGACAATCGTAGCGGTGACAACAGTCCTGCGCTGAGCCAGGCGGAAGCAGAAGCAGCAGGCTTGCGACCGTGGAAAGGCAGTGAGAAACCAGGGCAGGCCTTCCGGAAGCGGGGGGCCAGAGGGCGAGGTCCAGTCCGGGAACGGCCCACCTTCACCGCCGGCCCGTACCATGGCAGGGCTATGACTCGCTCGCGGCTTCGCCGGTATCACTTCTGCCGCGGACGGGCCGATCTGTCGTCTTCCCGCGCTATCTCACTCAGCGTGAGAACCCACTCGTGCCCCTCGCCTTCTCCCTCCTGCGGGGCATCCCTCTTTCTGAGGCGACGCCGGTCGCTACGGCAACAGTCATTCCGAGTCAAAGAGGCATTGACATGCCACAAATTGCCGTATAGATACTATTGCCACAGGCAGGCCGGTCTCCGGGTGCTCCCTGTACTTCTCTGCCTTCGCCTCCTCATGGTCGGCGGCGCGACACTGCGTTCCACCAGCAGTGTGCGCCCGGGGGAAACCGGAGTGGCGCACATGCCCCTGTAGCATGCGTGACGGCATGAACGCAGGGCATTGAATCCTCAGTGGTCAGATGTCTGAATTCGAACCAATCAGACGGAATACGACAAGGAGGAACCCCGCAGTGAAAATCACCAACATCAAGACGTTCATCCACAGCCCGCACTGGAACCTGATACTCGTCAAGATAGAAACAGACGAGGGAATCGTCGGTTGGGGAGAGGCCACCACGCAGGGACAGGAAAGGAACGTCGAGGCTTCGATTCAGAACCTTGCACACTACCTGATGGGCAAGGACCCGCGTCACATCGAGCGGCACTGGAGCACCATGTTCCGGGATTCTTTCTGGCGCCCGTCTCTCATAGTCACATGTGCAATGAGCGGCCTGGAAATAGCCATGTGGGACATATTTGGCAAGAGCCTCGGCATGCCCATCCACGCCTTGCTGGGCGGACCATGTCACGACCGCATCAAGATATACCACAATGGCTGGTGGTTCGAAGCCACGAGCATCGATGATTATGTCGGTCTCGCTGAGAGGGAAGTGAAGGAAAGGGGCGCCAAAGCCATCAAGTGGGACCCCTTCTGGGGATGCGATGTCTTCACCACTGAAAGGGCTGACTTCGACCGCATCGTCGAGAACGTGGGGCGAGTCCGGGAGGTGGTCGGAGACGATGTGGAACTGATGCTCGACGGTCATGGTCGTTTCAGTCCCAACACTGCGATCCAGTTCGCTCGCGCCGTGGAGAAGTACAGGCAGTCCTGGTACGAGGAGCCCATTCCTATCGACGCGAGCCCTGAGGGCCTGGCCAGAGTGGCAGCCTCAACCGACATCCCCATAGTCACCGGAGAACGCATTCCCACGCGCTGGTGCTTCAGAGACCTGTTCGAGAAACGTGCCGTGACGTTCATCAACCCGGACATCGCGCACGCCGGTGGAATACTGGAAACCAAGAAGATCGCCGACATGGCACATGCGTACTACGTAGGCGTAACTCCCCACAACTCCGCGGGGCCCATTCTCAACGCCGCCAGTCTTCACCTGGACGCCTGTATGCCGAACTTCGTGACCAATGAATTCTTCCCCTTCGACCTCCCTCACTGGAACGAGATCCTTGTAGAGCCGTTCCCTCCTCCACGAGACGGATTCCTGGACATTCCCACCAAGCCAGGCCTTGGGATAGAGATAGATGAGGAGAAACTGCAGGCCACCAATAGGCCGTATGTCTACCATGATCTAAGCAGCTTCTGGCGTTCACCGCGACAGCCGTCGACCGGATAGCAACGTGAGTCGGTTGCGCAGGGGTGACTGATTGAGGTCACTCCAGGGGAATACCGCGCGACGAACATGGTCCGCCCTCGTACGAGGGCGGACCAATGGCTTTCTTGAACCGTCAGGACAACCGATGTGCCACGGCCACACGGCCGGGCATCGCTTCAGCGCCTTCCTGTTAGAGCTCGGTGCGACGCACTCTCGCACCGGGCCGCGTCTTCACATCCGGCTGCAGGGAGAGGCCAAGACCCGGTCCGGGCGGGGCCTCGATGATGCCGTTGTTCAGCGGAGGCAATTGCGTCACCAGGTCGCCGTACCAGCCATAGTAGAACGCCCGCACCACTTCCTGCACGAAGCTGTTCGACACCGCCAGTGCAGCGTGCACCGACGCCGCCAGCGCAACCGGACCCGTGCAATCGTGGAACGTGACAGGGAGGTGCCATGCCTCGGCCATGCCCGCAACCTTGCGTGCGACGGTCAGTCCACCACACCATGTCAGGTCCATGATGGCGTAGCCCACCGCCTGCATCTCAATGAGTGCCCTGTACTGGGCGATGCCGCCCAGCGTCTCGCCGGTGGCGACGGGCACGTTGGTTCCCATGGCGAAGGCGCCAAGGCTGGACAGGTGGTCCATGCGCACGGGGTCCTCAATCCAGAACGGATTGAACTCCTCAAGCGCCTCGGCAATGCGCCGCACCGGAGTCAGATGCCACATCGCATGCAACTCGACCATGATGTCCATGCGGTCGCCAACCGCCTTACGAATCTTGGCAAACGGCTCCAACGCCTTCTTCAACTCCTCTTTGGTGATATGACTACCCTGCCAGCGCTCGGCAGCAAAGTCGAAGGGCCATATCTTCATGCCTGTGATGCCCATTTCGAGCAGGCTGAGCGCAAGCTCGTCGGCGCGGTTCAGAAACGCGTCGAGGTCCTCGTATCCCTTCGGGTCCTTCTTGTCGAGTCCGTAGAAACGCGTGTCCTGCGTGGCGCCGTCCTGCACGTAGCGGGTGCCCGCACAGGTGTTGTAGACCGGAATCGAGTCTCGCACGCGGCCGCCAAGCAACTGATGGAGAGGCTGTCCCGTTGACTTGCCCCACAGGTCCCACAGCGCGATGTCAATCGCCGAGGCGCCGCGCATCTCGGCGCTCGAGCCGACGAAGCCCACATAGCCGACCGTGTACCGCGCGAGGTCATTGATGCGCAGCGGGTCCTTGCCAAGTATCATTGGCGCTGCAGTCTCGTGTATGTGCGCCTCGACGGCGCCGGCCCCGTAGAACGTCTCGCCGAGGCCGACGACGCCTTCGTCGGTGTGGACCTCAACCCACAACAGATTCGGAGAGCCTGGAAGCCGGATGGTTTCGATCGCGGTGATTCTCATTCAGGAGTCCCCCCTGTCTCATTTATCGCCGATTCGGCGTTGCACGGCCGGGCCAATCTCGAGAATGCCAGCCGACTGCAATCACATACCAGCCCCAACAAGGCGACTGTCCACGGCGGCACGCGGCCGACTGCCAGATGACAGAAATGCGCCTTGCTGATGAGGCACTATAGGGAGAGTCCGTGTACGAGTCAAGGAAAACAGATGGCCTGAGAGACGTCGCACACACGATGAAGGTGTGGTATGCTTGACACTCGTGAACCTCAGTGACACCCTTGCGCACTTCCGAGTCGGCCGTTCCGGTAACAAACGGCGCGAAAGAAGTCGGGCTGGCCCCGACGAAGAGACGCGTGACTACCTCAGTGTTGAGGAGGCGGGACAGCGCGTTGAGCCGGCAGTCACGCGGCAGGCTGTACACCAGTGGATAAAGCGCGGAGTGAACGGCACTCAGCTTGAGGCCTTTCGCGTTGGCCGCGCATACCTCGTTTCTCTTTCCTCCCTCGAGACCTTCTGCAAGGCCACCGGCAGGAAACTCAAGGAATAGGCTCTTCACCACAAGCACCACCTCCTGTTGCTTCCCGGCACGAGCCACACGTGACAGCTTGCCAGCACACTCGCCCCCACAGTCTGCACGGAGCGGGCGACTGCTCGTACCATCACTTCCGTCCTCCACCCCGCCTTGCGCCCGGGATGCAGGACCGTAGAGCAGCACAGCCGTCGGCTGAGTGAACGCAATGCACTGCTTTCCATTTGACAACAACGCGCACTGCAACTAGCCTCTACTCATGAGGAGGCGTGAAGCCGCGCACGGCGAGGAACCGGTCAACGCACCGGAGTACGTGACGCAGATGTTCGCACGGGGCGAGACGCTGGAGGAGGGCTTCCGGATGACGGGATGCGTCGTCTATGCAACCAGCACGCGGCTCATCAGGGTGCGTGGCAAGGACGTCACGAGCTACGACTACCCGGGGTCGGCAGGTGTCAGAGAGTCCACCCGGTACAACGTGTGGTTCATTCTCTGCGGCGCTGCCTTCATCGCAATGAGCGGATTCAACTCCGTGTTTCCGGTCACCGGAGCGGCGCTCATCATCCTGGGTGTTTTCATGAAGTCCCGCGTTCTGGAGATAAGCTCGGCCACACACGCGGAGCCGCTACGGCTCGAGGGAGATAGCCAGGCTCTCAACGCCTTGCTCCTTCTCCTCAAGCGAAAGCGCCCTGACTTGAGCGGATGAACTGCGTCCGGTGGAAATGGCAGGCGGCCGGCAACCGCTCTGTCAACATTGCCGTTGGGAAGCATCCCAACCCCTTCTACGAGAGAAGCCGAGCATGGGGAATCGATTAGAACAGGGAGTCGCCTGCCGTCCGTCAAGGCTGACAGGGCATGAGTTGTCCCGACAGCAGTCCTCGCTACGGGAAATGCATGGCAGAAAGGGGGAAATCAGAACACGATGAGCCACGCCAGCATCGCCCCGGCGGATCTAGTGGCACTGGACAAGAGGCACGTCAAAGCTGCCGCCGAAGTGCTGACTCGCGCATTCCAAGACGACCCTCTATTGGGGCATGGTTTCTCCGACCAGTCCGAAATGAAGAGGAAAGCTCCCTCTCCTCTTATTGAGTACATGCTAAGCTACTGCGTCCGGTACGGCGAAGTCCACGCCTCATCCGCCAATCTGGAAGGTGTGGCTGGCTGGCTGACCTCCGACAGCTATCCCATGACACCGTGGAAAGTGATACGGTCCGTTCCACTGTCAGTGATATTGAGTCTTGGCAGGGGTGGCGTCACCGGCAGAATGAGGAAGGTCGGCGCCTATCTGGACGCAACGCACGCGCATCTGGCTCCTTTCAGACACTGGTTCCTGCAGATAGTTGGCGTGGATCCCCGGTTTCAGGGAAAGGGTTACGCAGGCAGACTGCTACGGCCGATGCTTTCCCGGATAGACGTGGAGGGCCTGCCGTGCTACGTCGAGACGCTGGACGAGAAGAACGTCCGGCTGTATGAACACCTGGGCTTTGAACTGCTCGAGAAATCCGAAATCCCCGAGACGGGACTTAGCATCTGGACCATGTTGAGACAAGCCCGCTCCGCCGTGCGCTAGCACAGACATCGCCGGACCGTGGAGCCACCCACGGTACGGGTAAATGGTTGACGAGCAGATGGGAACGCCGACGACTACTGAAGCCCTGCGCGAGTGCGGCAGATTGATGAGGGGCCGGGCCGGGATGCTCAAGCACCGGGGGCTACTTCGCGGGCGCAATCACCTTGTGGAAGCCAGCGCCGACGACGTCCGCGCAGGCGTGAGCCCACCCGTCGCACCTGCACTCCGCCATCTTCAGGCGGTCATACACCGCATGGGTCTCCTGGACACTGCCCTGGTCAGCTTCTTCACGGAAGCGAGTCTCAAGTGCCTTCGCCTCCCGGAGGAACGGGCAGTCCGGCAATGCAGCCTCCCCATCCACGAGCGCGAGCCAGTAACGGCCCTCCAGCGGCTTCATGTCAGCCTTCTTGCCAAGCCCCACCACGTCGAATACCGCGGTGGCGCCCTCGGTTCCAACGCGTGCCACAAGCTGGTCCCAGAGCAATTCCTTCTGCTTATCTTCCATGCGCTCTCCTTTCCATATTCTGCTTCGCCCCGAACACAGCGGGCAGCGACGCGGCCCAACCGCAACGGCAAGGAAGGGAGTCGCGGCACGGTCCACAAGCGAATCGCTCCGCGAGAGCATCACGGGCACAGGACCCTTCCCTCTCTTCGCAGCACGCGTTCTCGGACGCGGAAGCAGCCGTCTACGCTTCCATGGTAGCACCGCAATCCCCCGACGGGAAGCCCCCCACACACACAATAGTCCGAATTGAGCCGTATCTCGTAGACACAAGGACTGGGGGAGAAGGTAGTCTGGGAGCGGGGATAGCCACACCGTGAACACAAGACGAGACACCGTCAAGAGACTCGCAGCCACCATTCTGCTCGGACTCCTCACCTTCGTGGTCTGGGCGGTGCTGCTGGTTCCCTTCCCTCCAAGATGGCCCGTGACGGCGGTCAACGCCGCCGGCATCGTGGTCTGCGCATTTCTCGCCTTCCGGACATACAGAGTCCTCCGCAGCGCCATGTCGTGGTTCGTCGCGTTTCTCAGCACCGCCATCCTCTGGCTCGTGCTCGCCATATGCGTCAGACCGTTTCTACTTTTCTTGCTCGGCATCGCCTGAGCCACAGCAGCCGGACGCTCTCTGGAGGGTGCGTCGGCTCGACTCCCTGCTGCAGGTAGTTGCAGTAGCCCCCTGCGAGAGTAACAGGAACCGATTCACATCACCTTCCCCCTCGGGCATCACGTCTCGAGGCCTTGACATCTCTGCAGATTGTTATATAATACACATAACACTTCAACGTGCAGGCAACATGCTCATAGCGATAGACGAGAGAGACGCACGCCCCATCTACCAGCAGATAGCGTCACAGGTCAAGGAGCAGATTCAGCGGGGCGAACTGCAGCAAGGCGATGAGCTCCCGCCGGTGCGGGAGCTTGCGGACAGTCTTGGAATCAACCTCCACACCGTGCGCAACGCCTACCTCAAGCTGCGCGACCAGGGGGTCATCAACCTTCGCCTGGGCCGCAGGGCCAGGGTTGCGCGGCCACGCCACATACCGGCGACACCGACGGAGGCGGACATGGCGTTGAGTGGACAGCTAAGGGAACTGGCGGCGGACGCGTTTCTGCTGGGACTTTCGGCAGATGAGCTGCACGCCCTGCTCGACCGGCACCTGGGACACGGCAGTGCGCCGGAAAGCGATTCAAAGGAGAGAAGATGAGACCACGCTTCACTCACCCACTCTGGATACACATACCCGCTGTGGCTGCGGTCGCCGTGCTCTTCGGCACATTGGCGAACGCAGGGCCCCTGCCGGGCGACGTGCCGATACATTTCGGCCCTGACGGCCAACCCGATGCCTACGGCTCGCCCCTGACGGCATTCGCGCTGTTCGCAGGACTGTCGGTCGGCTTCCTGCTGCTCTCGGTCTGGCTCGACGAACTGTGGGCCCGCCAAGAGCGGGAGAAGACGTTCAACTTCCTTACGCTGCTCGACGAACTGGTCATCAGTGGCCTCGCAGGCATGAGTCTCGGCTACCTCCACATGATACAGCAGGGCAAGGAGGTCCTCGGAGTCCCGGCACAGGAGTTGCTCTCCTTCACCATTCCGGTTGTGGGCGCCGCGGTGCTGCTGGAGAAGCTGCGGCCGTTCACCCCTCATGAAGAGCCAGTCGCGGCCGAGGACACGTCCGTACTCAGGAAGGAGATGGAGCTGCGAATGGAGAGCGGCGCGGCGCTCGTCCACTGGGAGTCACAGAATCCTGTCTACGTAAGAATCGTGGCCATCGCGGTGGCGGTGGTGATGTTCGCCGGTGCGGCCTCGAACTGGCTCGTCGCGCCCATGATTGCCATTCTGGAAGTCGCCCTCGGCATCTTGATGGGCCTCATGTACGGCGGCTTCCGGACCGTCGTCACGAGGGACGAAATAGCGGTGCGCTTCGGCATGCCCGGCATCAGGGTGCTGAAGCTCAGCCCGAGCGATGTCGTGTCAGTTGAGCTGCACGCTTTCCGGCCCCTCAAGGACTTCGGCGGCTACGGGATACGGGGGAACAGGGAAATGAAGGCCTATTTCCTGCGAGGCGGCAAGGGCGTTCTGCTAAGCACGAGCGCGGGCAAGAAGTGCCTTATCGGCTCCGACCACCCGGAGCGACTGGCGGAAGTTATCCGCGCAGTGGCAGGGCTGGGCTCTGCGCCTCCACCCCACGAACAGTGAGCCCGTACGTAGCGCAAAGGCCGCGGTGATGCTCCTCGTCCGGACTGATGAGCGCGGCAGCTTCGGCAGCTGTGTGCAGGGCGGTCACCTGGCACCATGCCCGTCCAAGTATCATTCAGACCTCCACGAATCTGGGCCCGGGTCGCCTCGCGGCGTTCCGTGCCAACAAGGGGCCCTCTCTACCAACACCCATGCTATCAGCGACACGGGGCTAGCTCAACGCCATCACTGCCAGCACGATGTCGACGACGCCGATGACGAGTGCGACCCTACCCATGAAACCACCCGGTGTAAGCCAGGCGAGAGGCTTCCAGCTCTTGCCGAGTCCCAGAAGCACCAGCAGTATGCCACTCACGAGGAGCATGCCCGGTGTCAGCATTTGAATCCCCCTTGCACGAGACTGCGCTGATTCTATGCATACATATGCGGGAAGGCAATACCACGAATTGCCTCACAATAGTTGTTGCCGAGAGGAGCATAAGTGGAGCGAGCGTGACAGAGTACGTGGAAGCAATTCGAGGGTTTGGCAGATGACAAGGAGATGGGTTATCCTATGTCGAGCGCGGCACTCCCATGTTCCCATGCCGTGCGTTTCTCGTATGTAAGATGGCCGGTGTGAGAAGAGAAAGCGTCCAGGTGAATCGAAGCCCGCAGCCGATTCCGGCAGAAGCCGCAGTTGGCTGCCGTACTACGGCCACCACTATCGCTAGATTCCCCACCATGCAGCATTTCAGGCGACTGCTGCACTGGAAAGACGGCGGTCTGCGCAGGAAGCTTGTTCTGCTTGTCCTGCTGCCCTCGGGCATAGCCTGGGGCTATATCTTCTACCTCAGCTGCGCCGCAGGATTTGTCATATCTCACTACTGTGGTGGAAGGGAAAGCGGCACGCCGGGCCGGGTGAGATCAATCATCATCCCCTTGCGGAGATACGAGCTTCATCTGCACCACTGGTTCCTCGCTACTGTGGCGGCCATCAGCAGCGCGGTGCAAGGCTTCTTCCTGGTGCGTCCGGAGCTGTTCTACGGTATTCTCGGCGGACTGGTCCTCCAAGGCATCTACTGCTACAAGGACTGGCATCGGATTGTGAAGAGGAGAGCCTTGCTCCCGGCTCTTCAGCAAACCGATGTCGCGAACTGCTGAGGCCCGGCACCGAGCCCGGACCTGTAATCCGTCCGGATTTCCGTCTGAGGCGCCGAAACACAGAACCCCTGTCGTACCGATTGCCGTGAGCCAGTACAGCCCGGCCCCGATGCCGAGACCTGTTGTGGAGAACATGTGAACTATCGCAAAGACATACGCAACGTAGCCATTATTGCCCACGTAGACCACGGCAAGACCACCCTGGTGGATGCCATGCTCAAGCAGAGCAATGTCTTCAAGAACAATGACAAGGTAGGCGAGTTGGTGATGGATCGGAATGCCCTCGAACGAGAGAGGGGCATCACCATCATGTCCAAGAACACTGCCATAATCTACAAGGGCGTGAAGATAAACATCGTCGATACGCCCGGTCATGCGGACTTCGGCGGTGAAGTGGAGCGTGTTATCAGCATGGCCGATGGCTGCCTGCTCCTGATTGACTCTGTCGAAGGACCTATGCCTCAGACCATATTCGTGCTACGCCACGCGCTCAAGAGAGGGTTGGTCCCGATTGTCGTCATCAACAAGACAGACCGGAAGAACGCGCGAATACCCGAAGTGCTGCATCTAACGCAGGACCTCTTCCTGGAGCTCGCCACCACTGCGGAACAACTCGACTTCCCCGTGCTCTACGCGAATGCCAAACAGGGGGTTGTCTCTACAGAACCCGGAGTGACGGGCAGCAATGTCTTCCCGCTACTGGATTCCATCCTGGAAACGGTGCCACCTCCGCGAATCGAGACCGGCCCGTTCCAGATGCTGGTCTCTAACTTGGATTATGACAATCACAAGGGCAAGATTGCTATCGGCAGAATATGGCGAGGCAAGGTAGCCCCGCGCGACCAGATAGTCTCCATAGACGCGGATGGTATCGCCACTCCGTTCGAGATTGCCGAGGTCTTCACGCACCTTGGACTTGCCCGGCTTGAGGCAGATGAAGTGGAGGCAGGCGACATCGTGGCGGTAACCGGCATCAAGAAAGCCTCCATCGGAGACACCATCTCCAGTCCGGAGCAGATTGAGGCTCTGCCGCGCATTGAGATAGGCGAACCAACGGTGGAGATGACTTTCGGTGTCAACACATCGCCGCGTGGCGGACGCGAGGGCGTCTACTGCACGACACGCCATATCAGAGACCGCCTCTACAGAGAACTGGAGATCAATCTGAGTCTCAGGGTGCAGGACACTGACACCGCAGATACCTTCCTGGTGAAAGGGAGAGGTGAATTGCACCTGTCGATTCTGATTGAGACCATGCGCAGGGAGGGCTACGAGTTCGAGGTGTCGAAGCCCGAGGCCATCACCAAGGTAGTCGACGGCACGCTCATGGAGCCCGTCGAGGATCTTCTTATCGACACGAGGGAAGGCTACATCGGCATCCTCACCGAGATGCTCAGCAAGCGTCAGGCGGCTCTCAAGAACATGCACAATGATGGACAGGGCAATGTCCGCCTTGAATATCAGATACCCACCAAGGGACTCATCGGTTTTCGCAGCAGCTTCCTGACTGCCACCAGGGGCGACGGCATAATGAACACAACCCCCATCGGCTACAAGCCGTGGCAACGCGATCTAGTATCTTCCAGAAGCGGCGTTCTGGTGGCATCGGCGCAGGGAAAGGTCACCGCCTTTGGCATCGAGAATGCCCAGGGTCGGGGCCTCACTTTCGTCCACCCCGGCACCGTGGTCTACGAAGGCATGATAGTGGGCACCAATCCACGCATCCGAGACATCGCCGTCAACGTGTGCAAGGAGAAGAAGAAGACCAACATGCGCTCCTCCACGGCCGATATCGCCACCAAACTGGCGCCGCCGATAGACCTGAGCCTTGAGCAATCAATCGATTTCATCGCACAGGATGAACTGGTTGAGGTAACCCCGGAGAACATCAGGTTGAGAAAGAAGCTCCTGACTCAAACGCAGCGTCTGAGGGCCTATGCCTCTCCCAAGGGCGTGGAGGTATAGGCGCTGTCAGCGCGTTCCGCGCGAAGTGTTGCTGCCCCTTCCTTCGCGGGCACTTCAGTCCTGGGACCCCTACCACCCTCTCTGTCTGGAAGCCTCGTACATCACCAGTGCGGCTGCAACGGAGGCGTTGAGAGAGCTGATTTGCCCCTTCATCGGAATCGACGCGATCGAATCGCATTTCTTGCGCACAAGGTCTGACACACCTTTGCCCTCCGCCCCTATCACGATGGCAGTCGGCCATGAAAAATCCACCTGAGTGTAGTCAGCCTCTCCACCGAGGTCTATGCCAACCACCCAGACGTTGTTCTTCTTCAGCGTTCCTATCGCCTGAGCGATATTGGCCACTCTCGCCACAGGCACGTACTCCACAGCTCCGGCCGATGCCTTCGCCACTGCCGCGGTCAGACCCACAGCCCGCCTGGAGCGGATAACCACGCCATGGATGCCGCTCGCTTCTGCAGTCCTGAGTATGGCCCCCAGGTTATGAGGGTCCTCTATGCCGTCGAGTACGCAGTACAGAGGAGGTTCGCCTCGCTCTCTTGAGAGTTCCAGCAGGTCCTCCAAGTCCACATAGTCCTTCGCCGCCGCGTACGCGATGACACCCTGATGTGCGGAGGTCATGCTCGCCTCATCTATGACACTCCTGTGTACATAGTCAACCGGTATCTTGCCGGTTCGGGCGAGCCGCAGGATTTCCGCGACTCCGCTGTGCCGTCCCGTGTCGATTGCCAGGAGCACCCGATTCACAGACCGGCCAGACCTGAGTGCCTCCAGGACAGGGTTTCTCCCCTCAATAACGTCTGCCATCACGTGCACGCCGGGACCTTCTGACAGGCTCCGGCAACCTCCTTGCATTTCCTCCTGAGTCCGTTGCCACCATCTGCTTCGCGGGAGAGATAGACAAGACAGTCACACACCCTCCCACAGCAGCGACACAGGCAACTCTAGTTGTCGCCTCCCTTTCGAGTCAACTCACATCGAGTTGAGCGAACCTGCGGTCGAGATGACCCTCGGAGTGCATACCTCGCCTTTCGCCGGCTCCGATTGCAGCAGCGACACCGTCTCACACGAGGGCCGCCAATCCCCCACCTGCCCGAGATGCCAGAGCCACGAACGTGTTGCCCGCCGTATGCTGCTCACGCATAATGGCACGGAGAACCCGCGGGAATCACCGCGTATGCCTTCACGAAAGAGGCACAGGGAACAGAATTGAGTCTCTACAACACACTCGCCCGACACGTCCTCGCGCCATCCCTCGACGTTCTGAGAGGCACGCACACGATGAAGCGCCTCGCTGAACTGGAACGTTCCCAATGGTTGCCGCGCGACCGCATCGAGCAGCTACAGTCAGAACGCCTGCACAAGCTCATTGAGCACGCATACTCCAACGTGCCCTACTACCGAAGAGCGATGGTCGAGCGATGGCTGAGGCTTCACGGCATCCAGTCCGCCGCAGACCTTCCAAAGCTGCCCATTCTCACGAAAGACATCATCCGCGACAACCTGGAGGAGATGTGCTCCGAAGGACCTCTTCGTAACCGGCTAGTGCCGGCCCACACAAGCGGGTCCACAGGCAGTCCCCTGCTCTTCTACGACAGCATTGATGAACAACGCTGCCACGGCCTTGCCAGGGTCATACGGGCGCGGGAATGGGCGGGAGTGAGACTCGGCGACCGAAGTCTGCATATCCACTTGCAGGTTCAGCCATCGTCGAGAAGAAAACGTTCTGCTGCATGGGTCAGGCAGGAACTCAAGCGAGCTATAGACGTGGACGGGTGCAGCATCTCAGAACACACGCTGCCCGGAATCATCGAGCAAATGAAGCGCATGGAGCCGTTCTATCTCGAGTCATACCCGAGTATCATCTTCTTCATCGCCTCATTCATAAGAAACTCAGGGCTCTCTACGCCCCATCCCCTCGCCATCATCACAGGAGGCGAACAGCTTCAAGACCATCAGCGCCAACTGATTGGGGACGTGTTTGGCCCTGAACCGTACTCGAAATACAGTTCCTTCGAGAACTGGGAGATTGCGAGCGAGTGTCCTTCACACAGCGGAATGCACGTCAATGCCGAGGACATCATCCTTGAACTCGTGGATGAAGGAGGCGCCCGGACACCCCGGGGCGAGCAGGGAAGGATACTCATCACCAACCTTCACAACTACGGAATGCCGTTCATTCGCTACGAGAACGGCGACTACTCCAGCCTCGCCGGAGTCCCGTGCGCGTGCGGCAGAGGACTGCCGCTGCTCGACAGTCTGCTCGGTAGGATATCCGACTTCATCTACGCGGGGTCGGGTCGGCGTGTCGCCGCAATCAGCGTACCATTCAACCGGCTCGCACTGTTGGGCATCACACAGCACCAGATCGTCCAGGATGAGCCGGGTCGCATCCTGTTGCGCCTCACCGCACCGGCAGCGACAACTGCCTCAGCGAAAGAGGCTGTCGAGAACGGTGCAAGGGAGTTCCTGCTTCCATCTCTTGGCCCTGACATGCACATGGAAGTGGAGTTCACCCAACACATAGAGCCGACTGCCGCCGGCAAGCATCTTCCAGTACTGTCTCGATTGAACCACGGGTCCCTGCCACGGGGAGAACGCAGATGAAGCCCTGCCCAGCAAAAGCCGGACATCCGACAGACCTGGCACTGACTAGGGAGGCACGCGGGTGAGTCTCTACAATGCATTGACGCGGCACGTACTGGCTCCCACGTTCGACCTCATCAGGGGTACGCACACGATGAAGCGCCTCGCTGAACTGGAACAGTCGCAGTGGTTGCCGCGGGAACGCATCGAGGAACTCCAGACCGAAGCACTGCGACGGCTTGTCACGTACGCACACCTGCACGTACCGTACTACCGACGTATCATGGATGAGCGCGGGCTGAAACCGGAGGACATCAAGTCGACGCAAGACCTCGCCAGGATTCCTCCACTCACGAAACAGCTCATACGCGACAACTTCAACAATCTTGTCTCCGAGGGCTTTCCGCGACATGACCTGCGGCCGGGGAACTCGGGAGGTACAACGGGCGAGCGCCTGCAGTTCTACTCCACGAGGGAGGAACGACTCACCTGGGCCTACGCCCGTTGGGCACGGTCTCTGGAGTGGACGGGGGTCAAGCTGGGCGATGCTCACATGTCCATAAGGCAACACGGTCCACGGCGGAGAAGGTCGAGCGAGCAACTGCTGAAGCGAATCAGCGTGCGCCTCCAGCGTGCGCAGATGGTCGATACAATGACCGTCCGAGAAGAGAACCTGTCCGGGCTCGTTACCGCAATCCAGCAGGCGAGGCCCCGCGCCATATTCTCCTACCCGAGCGCTCTGGCGCTGATTGCCTCCTACGTCAGGGCGGAAGGAAAGACCTGTCCCCATGTGCGCTCCATCTGCCTGGGAGGAGAACAGATTCTCGACCGCCAGAGATCGGTCATACGGGAGGTGTTCGGTAGCGACCCGTACGTCCGGTACGGCTCCAACGAGCTGCACGAGGTTGCCGGCCAGTGCGATATTCGAGGTGGCCTGCACATATTCGCCGAGGACTTCATCATCGAGGTGGTGGACGATGACGGGAAACCTCTGCCTCTTGGCCAGCGCGGACGCATGCTCATTACGAGCCTGCACAACCACGGAATGCCGTTCATTCGCTACGATTCCGGCGACATTGGCTCGCTGTTGCCCGGTGTGTGCTCCTGCGGGCGCGGACTCCCTCTCATGAGCCCGCAGATAGGAAGGACCCGCGAGTACATCTACACGGGGTCGGGCGCGCGCATCGCCGCGATGGATATCAACGTGGCGGGCGTTCTCCCACCCGGCACGGTCCAGTACCAGCTCTCGCAGGAGAACTTCGCTAGCTTCGTGCTGCTGGTGGTCCCTCCGGGCCATCTCAGCGCAGATACGTGGGGCCTGGTCGAAAGCCGCCTCACAGAACTCTTGAGAGCAAGACTCGCTGAGAACGTGAGCGTGGAGCTTCGGCTCGTCGACAGGATAGAGATGAACCTGTCGGGCAAGCGACTGGCCTTCATCTCAAAGGTCGACCCAGCAGCCATACAGGCCCAGTCAGACCTTCCGTAGAGAGTCTCCACATACCGGCCCGCACCACTGCCATCGTGCCCTTGTCCTCGCAAACCTGTGCGCGCATAATCAGGCGACCGAAGACCTCGAACGACAGGGCCTGTCGGAGCCACCACCGGCCCGAAGGAAAGACGACGGAGAAAACACGTTGACCCTGTACAACGCAGTAGCTCGCCACGTTCTGGCTCCCTCGCTCGACCTCCTCAGAGGAGCCCGCACCATGAAGTGCCTCGCAGAGCTGGAGGAGACGCAGTGGTGGCCGCCCGAGCGAATCGAACAGCTACAGTCAGAGCGGCTCCGGCAGCTTGTTGAATACGCGTACGACCGTGTGCCTTACTACCGCAGGCTCATGGACGAGCGTGGGTTGAGACCCCACGACATCCAGTCCGCCGCAGACCTTCCAAAGCTGCCCATCCTCACGAAAGACATCATCCGCGACAACCTGGAGGAGACGTGCTCCGAAGGACCTCTTCGAAACCGGCTGGTGCCGGGCCAGACGAGCGAGTCCGCAGGCAGTCCCCTGCCCTTCTACGGCAGCATTGATGAACAACGCTGCCATGGCCACAGGCAAACACCACTGCCTCATCTCGAGTATCAGTCATGCGGTCGCTGCCGGCACTATTGGCGCAGCAGTCCAGCCCCAACCCAGAGCCGCTCATTGGCTTCCAGGAGCAACTGATGGACGTGTACAACCGTCTGGCGAGGACCATAATGATTCCGGTCGTCGACGCCATCCGCGGGACACACGTGGCGGCCTACCTTGAAGACCTTGAGGAAACACAGTGGTGGTGTGCAGAAGACATCAAGGAACTGCAGTCGCGGCGCCTACAGGGGGCCATCACTCATGCATACGACCACGTGGCGTACTATCGCCGCATTATGGATGAGCGGGGCCTTTCGCCGGCTGATATCTCCTGTGCGGCAGACCTCACGAAGCTGCCAATGCTGACGAAGGCCCTCGTAAGGGCGAACTTCGACGAACTCACGGCAGACAACATCCCGAAGCGCAAGCTGTTGATTGCACGAACCGGAGGCTCCACCGGTAGTCCGCTGGTGTTCTACAAGACTGGTGATGACTGGTTCGCCCATGGGCGCGCTAGAGGTCTGCTCGCAATGCAGTGGGCGGGAGTAGACGTGGCAGACCGCGTGGCCTCCTTCCCTACCGCATTCGGCTGGCCCAACGCGCGCGAGAGGTTCCTGGCACCGCTTAGCCGCCGATTCAGGCGTGCTGTCGAGTTCGATGCCAGGGACATATCCGATGAAACCTTGCCTTCCATCGTGCAGACTCTGCGTCGGACGCGCCCACGGGCCATCGCGGCCTACCCGAGCGTACTCGCACTCCTTGCGTCCTACATCAAGGATTCGGGGCAATCGGCCCCTGACCTCCATGCGATACTCACCGGAGGCGAGCAGATGTTCGAACACCAGCGGGCGCTCGTGCGGGAGGTATTCAACCGAGAACCATTCTCTCGCTACGGCTCGCATGAGAACAGCCTGCTCGGCACGGAGTGCGACAAGCACTCTGGTTTCCATATGTTCGCGCAGGATCTCGTGATTGAGATTGTGGACGACGACGCACAACCAGTTGCCGTCGGCGACGATGGCCATGTACTGGTCACAAATCTGCATGCGCGCGGTATGCCCTTCATCCGCTATGACACAGGGGACATTGGCGCATGGGCAACGGAGCCCTGCGCGTGCGGTCGTGCCATGCCCCTTCTCAGCAGGCTCACCGGCCGAACGTGTGACATCATCTACACACCCTCGGGCAAGCGGGTGACAGGCACCTCCGTCGGTATGTCGCGCTTCGCTCTGTTGGGCGTCACAGCGCTCCAGATAGTCCAGGAGACGCTGGACGAACTGACAGCGCGCGTTGTCATACCATCGGATGTTCTGCCCGAGCAGGTGGTGCGGGTCCGCCGGGGCATCGAGGATATCCTGCATAGGAGCCTTGGCGACGACATGCGAATCACGGTGGAGTTCGTGAACAGGATCGAACCCACAGCGGCAGGCAAATACGTACCCGTCGTTTCTCGCGTGTCTCCGGATTCGTGGCTCAACAGGGTCCGTGAATAGCTCCACGATCTTCGACAGGATCACATCGGCGGGGCCCCGGGCAAACCACTGGTCTTCTACGTCACCAGAGAAGAACGCCTGTCTGTCATCCCCGAAGTCCCTCCAGGTCTCTGGTCATAGGGTCATCCTGGTGACACGTGGGCCGAGTGGTTGCTCACAAGCAGTACAGGCTTGTAACGCGATGTTGCTTCAAGAACCACGTGTACGCATAATTGTGAGGCAATCCTGCGGGGACGAGGACGCACAGAACGCCGGCCGTTCAGCGCCCCCCGCAGAGCAATGAGAGTGGTATGAGCACCTATAGCTGGCTCGCCCGGCAAATGCTGGCTCCATCACTGGACCTGGCGCGTGGGACACACGCGATGCGCAGCCTCGCCGAACTTGAGACCTCGCAGTGGTGGCCCCTCGAGCGCATCAAGCAGCTCCAGTCGAAGCGCCTGAGCTACCTTATGGAGCATTCGTGGGCGAGTGTGCCCTACTATCGCCACCTGATGGAGGAGCAACGACTCACTCCCGGGGATATCCGCACGGCCGAAGACCTTCTGAAGCTGCCCCCCCTTACGAAAGACCTCATCCGCAACAACTTCGAAGACCTTGTCTCAACACACTTCCCACGCCAGGAACTCCGGCGCACCACAACGGGGGGCTCGACTGGAACACCACTGGTCTTCTTCGGGACAAGGGACGACCAACTCTCCCACGGATTCGCCCGCGGCATGCGCTCCCTTGAGTACGCAGGATTCGCCTTGGGTGAGCGCAGGGTTCTCATCAGGATTGCACGACAACACAACTCTGCAAAGGAACGATTCCTGCACAATCTGAGCCGCCCTGTCGAGAGACTGATCGAGATAGACTCCCGTCACATCTCGACTCACAGCCTCCCCGATATCGTGAGGCTTCTGCGGCAACCGAACATGCGCCTCCTCGGAGGATACCCCAGCGTGGTCAGCTTCATCGCGTCATGGATTCGGGAGACGGGAGCCAATCGTCCTGCGCTGGACGCGGTCGTCACCGGTGGCGAACAACTCTTCGAACACCAGCGGGCTGCCATCAGGCAGGTGTTCGGCTCAGAACCATACTCCAAGTACGCCTGCAACGAGTTCTTCGACATCGCCATGGAGTGTCGCGAACACAACGGCATGCACGTGCACGCGGAGGACCTCATCGTGGAAGTGGTTGACGACGATGGGAACCCGGTGCCGCCTGGCCACACCGGGCGCATTCTCATCACCAACCTGCACAACTTCGGCATGCCCTTCATCCGCTATGAGACCGGCGACTCTGGTTCGTTCGTCGCGGGTGACTGCCCATGCGGCCGCGCACTGCCTCGTCTCGCCACGGTAGTTGGCAGGAGGTTTGACTTCATCTACACACCATCAGGGAGACGCATTGCCGGCTCCGGTCTGGGCACGAACAGGCTGGCGCTGCTGCCTGTGCGGCAATTCCAGTTCGTGCAGGAAGACCTGGACTTGCTCATCGTGCGCGTCGTTCCCCGGGTTGACGCCAACGCTGAAGACCTGGAGAGCATGCGCGTGTGCATTCCCCCGCTGCTCAACGAGATAGTGGGCGACGACATGACGGTGCGTGTCCAATACGTTGACCGCATAGAGCTCACCGCGGGCGGCAAGCACCTGCTCGTCATCTCAAAGATAGACCCGAACTCGTGGCTCAAGCGCGCCTCCACCGGGACGGACCAGTGACCTTCTACAACACGCTTGCACGGCACGTACTCGCCCCTTCGATGGACCTCATTCGCGGCACACATACGATGCGCTGTCTCGCGGAGCTGGAGGAATCGCAGTGGTGGCCACGTGAACCCATCGAGGAACTCCAAGCCGAGCGGCTCCAGCGCCTCATCGAGCACGCCTACGCCCGCGTGCCGTACTACCGCGCGCTCATGGATGAGCGAGGACTGAGGCCTTGCGACATCCAGTCCCCCACCGACCTTGCAAGACTGCCGGTGCTCACGAAGGGAGTTGTTCGCATGAGACCCGCTGACCTGCTCGCAGAAGGTTTCCCGGACAGCGACCTACGACTCTGCACGACGAGTGGCTCAACCGGCACTCCTCTGACCTTCTATGGCACTCGGGAGGACCAGGCCAGCCGTGGTATCGCGCGCTCCCTGCGAGCCTGCGAGTGGGCAGGAATTCGCCTTGGGGACCGGCAGGCCTACGTGGGAAGACTGCACGAAGACCATGGGCGCAGGGAGCAACTGCTCCACCATCTCGGTTTGCGTGCCAGGAGAGTGGTCCACGTGGACCCGAACAGTCTCACGAACGATGCCCTCCCTGCGATTGTGCAGAGGCTGGCTCGCGCACACCTGCAGAGATTGACCGGCTACCCGGCTTCGCTCAACGTCATCGCATCGTTCATCGAGCAGACGAGCGGCCAACGTCTCGCCTTTCAATCGGTCGTCACAGGCGGGGAGCAGCTAACTGACCGCGAAAGGCATGTCCTAACCAGAGCATTTGGCACTGAACCCCACTCCAAATACAGCACTTCAGAGGTGTTCGATATCGCCTCCGAGTGTGAGGCCCACTCCGGCTTCCACATCGCCGCTGAGGACGTGGTAGTCGAGGTCCTGGACGACAACAGCGTGCCCGTAGCACAGGGGCAGCAAGGAAGAATTGTCGTCACAAACCTGCATAACTACGGGATGCCGTTCATCCGCTACGACATTGGCGACACAGGTAGCCTTCTCGATGAGAAGTGTCCCTGTGGCAGGGAGTTGCCCAGACTCGGCGGGCTCATTGGAAGGCGAAACACCCACCTCCACAGCCGGAGCGGCCAGCGCATCTCCCCCGCAAGGCTGTACCTTGACCGACTCGCCTCGCTGCCGGTCATGCAATACCAGGTAGTCCAGGAGGACCTGGACACTGTCATCATGCACCTGGTTCCTGCCGGCGTCCCGTCACCTGAGGAGTTGGCTGCCCTGCGGGAGAAGGTGCGCGATATGTTCGCCGGCGACTTCGGAGAGACTATCCGGTTCGACGTTCAATTCACGGACCGAATCGCGCCGGGCGCCGCAGGCGAGCACACATTCGTGTTCTCGAAGATTGACCCCATCGAACCGACTGCGCCGCCGGAGGCCGACGCTCCGAACAGCAACCTCAACACACTCTGAACATGAGTCTACCCCGAGGGCAGGGCGTCTGCTCCACGCGAGTACCGTACAAACGGCGACTGTTCCTCTGCAGCCGCTTGTGTCACAATTGATACTATCGTGACACCGGTCATCGAGCCCGAGCAGTCTGAGGGAAGGCCCGGCGGCAAGCGTCTTCTCTTCGTCATCGGCGGCGCCGTTGCCGCCGTTGCCCTCATCATCGTCGGTGCCTGCACCATAGGCAACGAACCGCCCCCGTCGAACAACCCACTCCCACCCGACATGACCCAGGGTCCTTTCATCGCCGAGGCCAGCTTCGTGCTCCAGAACTTCGAGACTCTCACCGCGACGGAGAGCCAGTTCTGGCAAGGCCTCACACTGGACGATATCGTCTCTCAGGGACTGCCGTTCACGCGCTACAATCGCTATTACACCCGCTTCTTCCTCCAGGAAGGCGAGACTGTAGAAATCATCATGGAGGCCAACGTGCCTCTCGGCGCCGACCTGAGCGGCACGATGGAAGGTGTTTCCGTCATGCTGATACCGGGCAGTGCGCCATACGGCGCATCGCACGCTCACGACTACCTGCCCGCTACGGAGACAGGCAACAGCGGCTACTTCCAGAAGCTCACGAGGACCGCTGGCAAATGGCAGATTGGATGGGCCATCAGTGCCCTCCAGAGCGACTACTACTGGCTGACTCTCGCGAACACAGCGCGACAGGAAGCATGGTGCCACTTCACCGTTAGCGTGCCTTCGGGCTAGAGGAGCGAAGATGGAAGAAGAGAAGAAGGGTCGTCAGGCATTCGAGGGCTACCATATCGCGGAGGACAGTGAGGTACAGCGCTCCTTGGACGAGTACAAGGCGGCCGACGAGCGCGTCTGGCAACTCACGCTCGACTACCTCTACCCGCCGGAGGAAGTACCCTACGAAGGCGTGCGCCAGCTTGTCTTCCCAAACGAGGCAGCCCGCAAGGGTTACGACGAAGCAAAGCGCATCGCAAAGGAAGCCCGCGAGAGCTACGAGCGCATAGCTCAAGAGCGCGGCAAGCAGAAGGACTCCTCCTAGAGCATTTCTCGGGCGCCGTGCGGATCGGGAAGCGTATGGTGGCGATGAGGGAGGAAGACTGCCTGCACACTGGCGCGGCAGTGCTGCCGCGGGACGCGCAGGTCTCCGCAGAGCGCTTCACCACCACCAATCGGCAACTCCTGCAGCTCACGCTGAAGGGCCCGGGCCCGCAGGAGAACATGGAATTCAGCGGGATCCTCGGGCTTCGATTCCCCCCTGTGCGAAACACGCGACGACTACGCGGAGGCGGGACACGCCTGCCACACAGTACATGAACGCTCCAGGGGACACCCCTGGATTTCCGTTGACATCCGACACACTTCGGGCCTTCCGTCCCGCAACCATGACGGCCCGACTATCGTTTACAGAATAGTGCACTCGCGGCAGGAGAAAAGGTATGCACAAGAAGAACACTCTCTACTACATCGCAGCTGCAGCTACACTGCTGCTCTTCATCGTTGCACTAATCGGGCTCGCATCCTGCGGAGATGAGGACAACGCCGGGGCCACCAGCCAGGACCCGGCCATGCTGAACGCCTATCAGCAGGGTTACCTCGACGGCTACTCCAAGGGCTACTCGGCGGGCTTTTTCGCCGGCATGGACGCCAATAGTGAAGAGGAGACGACAAGCAGCAGGGGTTGCGGGTTGCCGTCTGCAACAGCCGCGACGGACGACGCCACAGACGAATAGGCAGACAGGTCCTGTTGCGGGTCCCTGGCAGCGATGAGTCACGCAGGCAGGGCAATCACAGGCCTTCTCGTCACGCGACCGTGACGCCATCCCTTCTCCGCCAAGAGCAATCCGGTCACGCGGCACGTCTCCCGAAGAGGGGCTCCATAAGAGGCGGGGAGGCGGAGCGTGGCCGCGTTACCAGCTACGCGGGCGGCTGTCCAGCCACGCAGGCAGATGACGCCATGCCTCGCGGAGCTTTCGTCTGTTCTCCTTGCAGTCCGGGTCATGCCGCTCGAGCAGTGCCCTGAACTCGCGAGAGTGGTCCATGTGAACCGTATGGCACAGCTCATGGATGAGCACATGACGGGCAAGGTCCTCCGGTAGAAAGAGGAGCCTCACATTGAGACTGATTGTCCCACGCCGCGAGCAGCTTGCCCACCGGGTCCTCTGTGACTTCACAACCACGCGACTCAGGGCGAAGCCACGCTCCGCGGCGAGGCTGACGAGCTGTGGCTCCAGGTGCTCATGACCTTTTCGGTTTAGCCAGCGCCCCAGGGCAGCCCTGCAGGACTCGCTCCTCCCGGTGTCTCCGAAGAGCACTAGGCGGTTGCCGGCGCGTTCGGCTGCCATGACGCGCCGTGAGTCAGTAGCCCGGTAGTACAGCGCCCACTCCTGCCCGATTCCCGGCAGGCTGATACGTCCGGGGAGAGTGACCTCAGCCTGGGTCTCACGGTTCTTCCGCTCCTCTTCGACCCGCCCGGCGGCGCGTTCCAGCCAGGCCTTCCGCGTCTGCAGCAAGTCGGGAATACGCCTGACATCGAATCGGCGGGGAACGACCACAACAAGGCCGTCGCGTAGCGACATCGTCAACCGCACCTGCCGCGCGCGGGGACTCTTCCTGACTCTGTACCCCGGCCAGAAAGCGGGAGCCTCTTCCTCACGCCCCCGCGAAGCAGCTAGCTCGCCGCAGTGCCGAAAGGCAGCTCCGGCTACGTCCTCTGCGGCAGTCAAGAAACGTCCGCCGGCTTCCCGGGCTTTATGCCGACGTACAGGCCGTATCCGAAGTACTTGAACACCTTGAACAGGCTCCGTGGCACCCGCAACGCCTCCCTCATGAAGCGACGACCGGCCGGATTCCTGATGCACTGCAGCGGAAAGCTCAGATATGCCGCGGCAATCTCCCGGGGTCCCAACTGCCTGGTTTCGTCGTACCACTGGCTCAGTACGTTGACGGTGTGAATCCTCTCAATTACCTCGCTCAGTCCGCACTCCTCCAGCAGGGCTTTCCAGCCTTCGTGGGAGGGAAAGAACTCCGCGCCCATCATGCGCCACATGTAGTCCGCCATTCCCGGAAGTGGTGGCTCCACCCAGACGCACTCATTGAGTCCGACGTATCCTCCCGGCTTGACCACCCGTACGTACTCGCGCGCTGCCTTGCGCCGGTCCGGTATGAACGCATTCACGGACTCACACATCACCGCGTCGAAAAGGGAGTTCTCGAAAGGGAGCTCCTGCGCGTCCGCCTGTCTGAACTCAACCAGGTCCTGTACCCCCTTCTTCTTCGCCCGTTCATTCGACCTGTCAACCATCCTCTGCGAGAGGTCCACGCCAACCACTCTGCAGCCGTGCTGCTTCGCGAGGTAGCAGGGTGTGATTCCAACGCCGCAACCGACAACCAGGACATAGGAGTCGGTGCTCACGTGGCATTCCACTGCCAGCTCTTGGGTGGCCTCCAGAACACCGACGTGTTTCGTCATGCCCCACTCGGCCTGCAGGTCGAAGTAGGTCTTCGCTGCTTCCGGAGATTCCTCAGGCACCGCTATCACCCTCCACTAGCCCTTTGCGTTGCCGCCCGACGACACTGTGCCGGCACGTGCGAGGAAACCAATCGCGCAGAGTACAGGCACGCTTACGAAATAGACCCCGATGAGTACATCAGGCTCTATGCTGCCGTTGGCAATGGAGGCAATCCCCACTGGCACGGCGGCCCCCACGAACGCGCCAATGATGCCCAGCAGCAGCCACCCACTCATCCGCACAACTCGCCTGAGGAGGAACAGGCCGGCAACCCCACCGAGCGGGTAGCCCAGCATGGCGGCTCCGAGGGCAAGGCCGAGCGCTCCGAATCCTGACGAATCGTTGCGCATCAGCAGCGATACGGCAAGCACCAACACCAATGCGCACACCAGGCCGGAGGCAGCGATGCCGACGGCAGTGAGGAAGAAGCGTGCGGCACCGTGGGTGCGGGGGGATATCGGGCATTGCGACATGTCTATACTATAGTCAGGGAGCCTCATTTCGCACAAGCTCAGTGCTGATGCGTCCTGCATTCCATGTCCCACAGGTGCTAAGCAAGCCGTCTATCTGCCGGAATGCGGAATGGCGCCGGATCGGCTCAGAATCCCCGTTTCCGAAGGGATGGTGTTGCCTCACGAAAGGGTGTTTCGCCCAGAGGGGCTTGAGAAGAGAGCGCGTGAAGCAGCAGGCAGAGGCCCTCCAGAAGCAACAGCATGGTGAACCCCCCCTGTGGTTGCCCGTCCAAAGGGGCGGTTCAAGAACCACCCGCGCCGGCTTGTTGCCAACCGCGGTGGCATCTTTCGCTTGACACAGACAGCCCCGTCAAGCTAGCCTGACACATCGCCACGGAGCACGTGTGGCAGGCTGCACGCCATTTGAGGTAGAGCCCCGGGACGCCTCGCGATTCGGGGCTTTGGCATGCAGGAAGAAGGCATGAACCAGGACAACAAGGAACTCTCCGTGGCCCCGGGGCCTGGCCCGCGCAGCGCGGGCGGCGTCATCGTGGAGATGTTCCGTCTCTACGGTCAGAACATCGTGGCTATGATCGCCATCTCGGCCATCGTGGCTGTGCCGCTCATTGCCGCGGGACTGGCCACATTCGGGGCGGACTTCATGGGGCTGTTGCTGGGAGGCACGGCCGAGCAGCCGATGCCGGCGCTTTCCGGTGCTGCCTTTCTCGGATTCGCCGCCTACGGAGCGCTCTACACTCTCGGATTCCTCGCTGTGAGCGGTGCGTTGGCGCAGGCGGGCGCGCAAGACCTCGTTGCCGGCCATGTCTCTATCGGGCGCGCGTACGAAGTGGTACTGAGGCGGCTGCCGTCCATGCTCGGGGCAAGCATCATCGTTGGGTTGGCAGCAGGCATCCCCATCGGCTTCGGGGGGATGCTTGGCGCCGGTGGAGGCGTGGCCAACTACCTGCTCGCGGTTCCTGCCATCTTTGCCGGAGTCTACCTCGCCGTACGGCTCATGTTCGCGCCACTCGTCGCGCTTTTCGAGCAGGCAGGGCCCTTGACCTCAATTGTGCGCTGCTGGAAGCTCGTCTCGGGCTCCTGGCTGCGCACCTTCGGGCTGCTGCTCATCGTGGCCCTTCTGCTCGGCGCTATGCAGATGCCGGTGCTGTGGCTTGCCGCCTTCGCTCCCGGTATCGACGCCTTCCTGTTCGCACTGGTGCTAACCCCCCTCACCACCCTTGGCAATCTCCTCATCTACCTCGACCTGCGCGTGAGGAAGGACGGCTATATGACGGAGCACCTCACGGCGGAGCTGGACGCGCTGGCAGGGGAGTGAGCAGCCACTGGCAATCGTGCCGCCGTTCTGTGCAATCTTGCATTTGAAATGCAAATCTGCACGTTTTCCCTCACCAGTGCGATGGCAGAGTCGCCCAACAGCGAGCCTGGCGCGACGGATGGCAGCTAGCCCTCGCTCAAGTCTTCCGCCATCCTTCCCACAAACTCGCGAATCTCGTCGCGGATGCGGCGGTAGACCGCGAGCTTCTCTTCCCCTTCGCTCATGTCTTTCGTGAGGAAAGGTGGGTCATCGAATTCCACGTGCAGCCGTTTCACGTTGCCGGGGAAGAATGGGCAGGTCTCCCGCGCGTGTGAGCAGACGGTGATGACGTAGTCAAACGGGATGTACATCATCTCGCTCACGTGCTTGGAGCGTTGTCCGGATATGTCCACGCCCGCATCGGCCATGACCTTCACGGCGCAGGGGTCCACCGGTTTCACTTCAACGCCGCCGGAGTACGGCTCAATGGCGTCCGCCTTCAAATGCCGCACCCAGCCCTCGGCCATCTGGCTGCGGCACGAGTTCCCCGTGCAGAGGAAGAGTACTTTCGGCCTTCTCTCCATCAGGACTCTTTTCCAACTCGTGACTCGGGACGTGCGGACTCCCGCCTGCGGCGGGCTGACTCGTGCCTCACCGGCGCGCGACTCCCACCCGGCTGGCCGCCATGTGGTTCTCTTTGGCGCTCTGGCTGTAGACGGATGAAGACGACTCTGCCACTGCCTCACTCTAGCACGACCTGCGCGCGCCACGCGCGGGTGACAATCTGGGGACACCATACTTATCCCAGCGCGTGTGGCCCGCGTCGGCGGGTCACGAGCCGCAAGCTGCAAGTGCGGGAATCAACGAGTCTGTGCAGTTGGAGGCGTTGCCGTCCGCTGACAGCGCTACGAACCGGGCGACTTCGGGCGTCTGACGAGCAGAATCGTTGGGATTGAGATGGCATAGAGTCCCGCGAAGACGACCAGGGCCACGTAGTACGTGCCGGTTGCATCGTATGTCATGCCCGCGAACAGGGGACCTATCGCAAGCCCCGTGCTCTGCAAGAGGGTGATGGCCCCGAACACCGCACCATAGGACGCCAGTCCGAAACTGGTGCTCACAAGCAGCGACATCGTCGGGAGCCAGCTTCCGTTGCCAAGTCCGAGCACCAATGCCGATGTCCAGATGACAGCCAACGGCGAGCCGGCATGCACATTCAGGAGCATCAGCACTCCTCCCAGCTGGAGGCAGAGGCCGATGACAAACACGAACCGCGGCTGAACCCTGTCGCACAGCCACCCGAAGAACACTTTGCCAACGCCGCTGCCAACACCTATCACGCCGATAGCCGCAGCCGCAATCGCCATGGGATAGCCCGTGTCCCCGAGAAACGGGACGACTGTCTGCAGAGTCCCCACAGCACTGAAGGCGCTGAGCCCGTACGAGATGCCCATGAGCCAGAAGGCAACCATTAGCATCGCCTGTCTCAGGGTGAGACCCGATGCCACCCCCCGGGTCGTTTCTTTCGGCACCACGACGGTGGGCGCGCTGTCTCCATCCGGGTACAGTCCCATCTCCGACGGTCTTGTCCGGACGAGCAGCAGGGCAAGCGGGATAATCGTGACCCATATTATGACAGCCATCGCGAAGTAGGCATCCCGCCAGCCATAGTTCTCGATGATGTATGCCGTGATTGGCGCCATCACCACACCTCCGGCACCAAGTCCCGCTGCCATCACACCCACCGCAGTACCCCGTCTTCTCGCGAACCAATTCGAAATCATCGCGCTCGCGGGCACATGCCCCATGATGGCCGCTCCGGTGCCACTGAAAGCACACGCGATGTAGAACACGTAGAGGTCGCTCATCCGACTCGCGATGACGAAGCCCACGCCCATGACCAGTGCGCCGACCGGAATCACAGGACGAACACCGTAGCGATCCACAGCCCGACCGACAAAGGGCGAGGCAACGCCCATCATCAGGTAGAAGATGGTGAAGCCCGCCATCACCTGACCACGGCCCCACCCGAACGAACTCCCGAGAGGCTTCACGAACATGGCGAACACGAAGGGGCCACAGCCGGCGTGTATCAGCATGCACAGGAAAGCGAATGCGACAAGCCAGTAGCCGTAGAAGATACGCCCTCTGACCCGGGGAGCGCCTGCGGTCATCCTTCCCTCATTGCCACAACACCGGTCGGCCATTGTACCAGAAGCGAAAAAGGGGCGAAGGAAAGGAGTGCCAGGCCGCGGAGCGGAGTCACGAGTCGCGGTGCAGCGGCTTCGGCCGCTTCACCAGCAGGATGAGCGGGATGCCGACTGCGAACATGGCGGCGAAGACGATGAACGTCCAGTAGTAGGCGCCCGTGGCATCGTACATCACGCCCGCGAAGAACGGCCCTGTGGCGGTACCGAGACTCTGAGCCAGGTTGAGAGCGCCGAAGATGGAGCCATAGAACGCGAGGCCGAAGTGGCTGCTCGCGAGGATCGAAAGCGTGGGCAACCACGATCCCACTCCGAAGCCCAGCAGCAGCGAATACGCCCAGATGAGCGCTGTCGGCGAGTCAGCACGAATAGTGAGCAGTACCAGGACCGACGCCGCCATCAGGCCCTGGCCGATGGCCCACGCGTACTTCGGGAGTATCTTGTCGCACAGCCAGCCGAAGAACACCTTTCCAAGGGCACTGCCAATGCCTATCGCGCCGAGGGCCGCGGCTGCGGTCTGCATCGGGTAGCCGATATCCTGCAGGAACGGGACGGGTGCCTGGACAAGGCCCATGTTGCTGAAGTTGCCGAAGAGAAATGACACGGCGATGAGCCAGAAGGGAAGCGTCGCCATCGCCTGACGCAACGTGAAACCGTGCTCGTCGGTAGCCACCGCTACCGCGCCCGTGTTGTTAAGGGGCATGATCTCGCCGTCCGGATACAGGCCCATCTCAGATGGACGGGTACGCACAACCAGCGCGCCGAGGGGAATAACGACCACCCAGATGAGAATAGCCATCGAGAGATATGCGTTCCGCCAGCCATGGTTCTCGATGATGAATCCGACGGCAGGCGCGAGCACACCACCCGCACCCACGCCTGCGGCCATGAGACCTATCGCAGTGCCCCGCCGCTTCTTGAACCAGTTGGAGACTATCGCGCTTGAAGGCACCTGCCCGATGCCGGCGGCGCCCGCGCCGACCAGCACGTAGCCGAGGTAGAAGAGGTAGAGCTGGCTCACCTGGCTGACGACAACGAATCCCAGGCCCATCACCACCGCGCCAATTGGAATGACCCGGCGGGCGCCGTAGCGGTCCACGAACCGACCGACCACCGGCGAGGTGACACCCATCGTCACGAAGAAGATGGTGAAGCCGGCCATTATCTGGCCGCGTCCCCATCCGAACGCGTCCTGCAACGGAGTCACAAAGAGACTGA
>JAUVZB010000044.1 GCA_030602785.1 Dehalococcoidia bacterium | reverse complement strand
CGACAGGCTCTTACGCCTAAGGGGCACGTCTGATTCCCCTCTCCCGCGACATCGCTGGGACACTGTACATCAAGATACAAGGGGCAGGCTCCCATGCCTGCCCGTCGGGGTTGGGTGGTGTTCCATTGTAGGGGCGGACCTCCGTGTCCGCCCGCCACGGGTTTGTGCACCGTCGGCGGTTGGCTGCACCAACACCTCCATCTGCATCCATCTCCCCCACCACGGGCAGGCATGGGAGCCTGCCCCTACATTCCGCGCTTCGCGCACTCCCGGCCTTCGCGAAGTGGCGCACCAACCCTGCCCTACGCTGTGTAGCCTCACCGTGAGTGTGGTTATTCCGACAGGCTCCTAGCAGGAGGGCCCGGAGCGCGGGCTGTCAGGACTCCCGGGCGAGACTGGCTCCGATGATGAGCCTGTGGACCTCAGAGACGACCTCGTAGAGCTGGGTGACCTTCACATCGCGGTACAGGCGCTCGATCTCCAGCTCCTTGGTGTAGCCGTATGAGCCGTGGACCTGCATTGCCATGTCGACGACATCGTTCGCAGCCTGAGACGCGAACAGCTTGGCGATGGAGGCGTCCTTTGCGCTGAGCCTGCCCTTGTCTTTCAGGTCGGCTGTCCTGTATGTGAGCCACCGCGCTGCCTCGGTGAGTGCAGCCATCTCGCCGAGTACCGACTGTGTGGTGGGCAGGTCGGTCATCGGCTTGTCGCGCACCATGCGGTTGCGGGCATAGTCGAGCGACATGGCGAGTGCACGACGGGCGACTCCAACCGCCTCGGCGGCGATTCCGAGCTGTCCGACATTGATGGCGGTCAACAGGACGCTGTAGCCCTTTCCCGGCTGGCCGAGCATGCTCTCGCGTGGGACCCGCACCCCGTCGAGCTTCACGGGGCAGACGTCCTCCCCCCGGAGGCCCATGCATTCCAACTCCTTCTCGATGCGGAAACCGTCCAGGCTGGTGTCAACAAGGAACGCACTGACCTTGCCCGTGTCGTCCTTCGCGAAGATGACGGCGACGCAAGCGGACGGCGCCATGGAGGCGAATGCCTTCTCTCCCGAAATGACATAAGAATCACCATCGGGCACGGCGACGGTCGTTATGGCGCGGGGGTCGCTCCCTGTCTGTGCCTCAGTGAAGGCGAATGTGCTGAGTGACTCACCGCTGATGAGCGTCGGCAGGTATCTCCGCTTCTGCTCGTCGGACCCGAATCGGAGGATAGACTCCTGAGCCAGCGCGTTGATGGCGATGATGGCGCCCACCATCATGGACGCGCCGCATATTTCCTCGATGGCAAGGGCATAGGCCTTGTAGCCAAGGGCTGTGCCACCGTACTCCTCCGGCATGTGGAGACCGAAGAGCCCCAGTCTGCCCATCTCGGCGGCAAGGTCCGAGGGAAAGGCGTTCTGCTCGTCTATCTCGCGGGCCCTGCCCTTTACGCGGCGTTCGGCGAAGTCGTGTGCGGTCTGCAGTGCGTCGCGTTCACCTTCGTTCAGGTCGAAATCCATCGTGTCTCTTCCTCCTGTGCACGGCTGACGTGCACTCAGACGCTGGTTCCGTCCGGGGTCTGCAGCGAGGCGCGGTAGGACTGCATCTCCGCGCTCGATATCTGGCCGGCGCGGCTGTAGTGCTGCCGTGCGTCCTCAAGTATCCTCTCAACATCCGCCTCTTGGGCTGCGGACAGTGGTGTGGGTCTGTGCGTTTCTAGAATCTCCTCGAGCCGCTCGCGGGCGTAGTCGAGGCAGCTCTTCTTGCCCGAGGCGAGCCATTCGGGGTATGTCAGGCGGTCGGCGACATGTGGAAGGTACTGCTCCGACCTCCACCACTTGCGGGTGTGTGGACTGCTGAGGAAATGGCCCGGTACAGGGCCGACCTGCTCGATGAGGTCCAGTGCGAGCGTCTCGTCGTTGACCGTCATGCCCTCAAGGAAGCGGCCGACCATTCCTGCGATGTCGTCGTCGAGCACGGCCTGCAGCGGGTGGTGGCTCAGCTCTCCGTAGATGCCGCCGTGAAGTGGCCTGGAGCTGCCGCCGGAGAGGCCTGTGATGATGGCGCGGAAGGACTTCTCATAGGCCGACTGGAAGTCGGGGCGCTTGGAGCCCGGATAGCCGTCGGCATTGTATGTGGGGATACCGTAGTGCCTGAATATCTGGTTGAATGCGGCGATATGGAGGCAGACGGCGATGTTTCCGAACGCCGGCGCCCCCGTGCTCATGTTCATGGGCATGGCGAAGTCCAGGACCATCACGCGCGTGCCCGGCCTGATGGTCTGCACAAGCACCACGCCGGAGATCACCTCGACGAGATTGCTGACCAGGCTCCCTGCGAGCGTGGCTGGCGCTGAGGCGCCCATCACGGGTGCGCCGGTAATCCTGACCGCCATCCCTGCCTCGGCCAGGTGGAATGCTGACTCGAGAGCATCTTCGAAGAAGGTCAGAGGTGGGGCTGCAGTGCAGGTGCCGATGACCTCGATATCGAGGGCCTGGGCGATCTGGATGGCGAACTGCTCCGAGCCGTCGGAGTGTCCCACGACGACGCATTTCGACGAGTTGCGGACCCGTGCTGCGAGGCTCTCGAGCATTGCCATGCAGGGAGGCACCCCTGTGAAGCCGAAGTAGGGCGTGTAAGTGGTGAAGAAGTGGAGTGAGGGGAGGTAGTCGAGGACCCGCACTCCGTCGCAGTACTCCTTCCTCGTGGGCGACCGCGGCTCCCACGTGTCGAGGTCGACCGTGTGTTGGCCGGGCGCCGGGGCGAAGTACAGAGTGTTTCCACCCATCATCAGGTTCCTGGACGGGTCGCGGGCGCGGAGCGGGAAGCTGCTTGGAGCGCGCCGGATGCACTCTTCCACGAGCGCAGGGGGCATGCGCACGCGCCGCTGCTCGTAATCAACCTTGCAGCCGGCCGATTCGAGGAGCTTGAGCGAACGCTCATGCTCCATGCGGACGCCCGTCGTCCAGAGGACCTCCAGCATCCCCCTGTGGACCGACTCAATATCCTCAGCGCCGAGGATATTGAGCGGTGGGATGTTTCGCACGAATCCCTTTGTTCCCATCTGTTTTCTCCTTATGTGCAGACAGTGCCGGCGCTGCCGCGGTACGAGAGGGCCTGCCCACGGGGACTATTCGTAAGGGTAGCGCGGCGACTTCATTCCCTGGCGGTACACCGCCATCTCGTCTTCGGTGATGAGGCCCTGTCCGCTGTAGAACTTGCGTGCCTCTTCGAGAATGCTCTCGATTTCACTCTCCTGGCCTGCCGTCAGGGGAGGTGGTGTGTGGTTGGCCAGGATGTCGTCAAGGCGGTCCTGTGCATAGTCGAGGCATCCGCGCTTGCCGCTACCAAGCCACTCGGGGTACGTCAGTTTGTCCGCTGATTGCGGCAGGTACTGCTCGTCTCTCCACCACTTGCGCGTGTGTGGACTGCTGAGGAAATGGCCGGGTACCGGGCCGACCTCCTCGATGAGGTCGAGTGCGAGGGTCTCCTCGTTGACCGATATCCCTTCCAGGAATCTGCCAACCATTCCGGCGATGTCGTCGTCGAGTATGGCCTGCAACGGGTGGTGGGTCAGCTCGGCTGCGACTCCCCCGTGTAGCAGTATGAAGTTGGCTCCTGACAGGGCAAACAGGGTGGTGCTGATGGCGCGCTCGTAGCCGCCCTGGAAGTCCATGCGCTTCGACGCCGGTATGGCGGCTCCGTTGCACGTCGGCACGCCGTATCTGCGCCAGATCTGGTTGAAGGCGGCCGCGTGGAGCGAAAGCGCGATATTGCCGAACCCCGGCGCGCCGGTCTTCATATTCTGCGGGAAGGTGAAATCGTTGATGAAGATGCGCGTGCCGGGCCGGTGGACCTGGAGCAGCACAACAGGCGCAATCAGGTTGGCGCACGCTGAGACCAGCGCGCCTGCGAGTGTCGCCGGCGCCGTGCCGCCGTACACCGCGCCCTCAGATATGCGGACGGGGAATCCTGCCTCCGCGCCGTGTAGAGCCGCTTCAATGGCGTCGCCGTAATAGGTAAGGGGCGGCGAGAGCAGGCATGGCACGCATAGCTCTGCGTCCACCGCCTGCGCCATGCGAATCGAGAATTGCTCACTTCCCTTGGAGTAGCCTTCGGTGTAGAACTTGCCTGAGTTACGGATCTTCCCCGCAAGCGACTCCAGAAGGCCCATGGCTGGCGGCACTCCCTCGAATGCGAAATACGGCGTGTAACTCCATAGGCCGTGTACGGAGGACAGAGCGTCGAGCACCTTGACTCCGTCGTAGAAGTCCTTCCGCGTGGGGACGCGCGGTTCCCATGTTTCAAGGTCGATGGTGCGCTGGCCCGGGAAGGGCAGGACGTAGAGCCTGTTCCCTCCAATCATGAGGCTCTTGGACGGGTCCCGCGTCTTCACGCTGAAGGCGCTGGGGCAGCGCCGCAGGGACTCCTCTACGAGTCCGGGCGGGAAGCGGACCCGCATCTCCTCGTAGTCTACCTTGCAGCCGTTGCGCTCCAGCGTCTCGAGGGCACCCTTGTGTTCCATGCGGACGCCGGTGGTCCACAGCACTCGAAGTGTGCCACTGTGGATCTCCTCGATCTGTTCCTCTGTGAGTATCTCGAGCGGCGGGAAATTGCGGGTATAGCCTTTCAGAGTCACCTTTCCTCCAGAGCGACCGGGATCGGGTTACGGTCTTCCCTGTCCCGACGGAGAATCTCCAGCCGCTCGTGCTATTCGTACGGATAGTTCGGGGACTTCATACTCTCACGGTACTGCCCCATCTCGTCGCTGGTTATCAACCCTTGCTTAAGATAGTGCGCCCGCGCCTTTTCCAGCACGCGCTCGACGGACTCCTCCTGTGACGGAGTGAGTGGCTGTGGTTGGTGGCTGGAGAGGATGGCCTCCATGCGCTGGCGTGCATTGTCGATACAGCTTCGCTTGCCGCTGCTCAGCCACTCAGGGTATGTGAGCCTGTCGGCCGACTGTGGCAGGAACTGCTCGAGCTTCCACCACTTCCTCGTGTGGGCCGTATTCAGGAAGTGCCCGGGCACGGGGCCGACCTGCTCGATGAGGTCGAGGGCCAGAGTCTCCTCATTCACCGCAACTCCCTGCATGAACCGTCCCACCATGCCGGCCATGTCGTCGTCAAGGATTGCCTGGATTGGGTGGTGGGTGAGTTCTCCGTGGACGCTGCCGTGGAAGAGGAGTGTGTTGCCGCCGGAGAGTCCGGCGGTGAAGACGCGGAAGGCCTTCTCGCTCGCACACTGGTAGTCCGGGATCTTGGAGTTGGGGTATGCGGTCGTGTTGTCAAGCGGCACTCCGTAGCGCTGGAATACCTGGTTGCAGGCGGCATTGTGCAGGGCTATCTCAATGCCCCCGAATGCCGGCGCGCCGCTGTTCATGTTCATCGGCGCGGTGAAGTCCTTGGCGAGTACGCGCATGCCCGGACGAATGAGCTGAGCCAGGACAAGGCCGGAGAGAGCCTCTGCGTTGTTCGTGACTATGGCCCCGGCAATCGAGGCGGGCGCTGTGCCGCCCATCACCTGTCCGGTTATGACGCGCAGACAGAAGCCGGCCTCGGCAAACCTGTATGTGGACTCAACTGCGTCATGGTACAGGGCAAGTGGAGGCGCCCAGGCGCAGGTGCCCAGTATCTCGATGCCTACTGCCTGCGCCATCTCGATGGCGAACATCTCGGAGTCGTTCGAGAAGCCGACACAGTGGAACTTGGTGGAGTTTCGTATGCGGGCTGCGAGGCTCTCCAGCATCGCCATGCAGGAGGGGACTCCCCGGAAGCCGAAGTACGGGGTGTAGGGTGAGAAGAAGTGAACAGTCGGCAGAGCATCCAGGATGCGTACCGCGTCGTAGTTCTCCTTGCGGGTGGCCTCGCGTGGCTCCCATGTCTCGGGGTCAACGGTCTTGTGCCCGGGGGCCACTGCGAGGCAGAGGTTGTTGCCCCCTATCATCAGTGTCTGTTTCGGGTCGCGGGCGGGGGCGGGGAAGCAGCCGGGGGCCTGCCTGATGCACTCCTCCACAAGCGCGGGCGGCATCCGCACGCGCTTGTGGTCGTAGTCAACCTTGCAGCCGTTCTTCTCGAAGAGCTTGAGCGCGCGCTCGTGCTCGATGTAGACGCCGGTGGACCAGAGAACCTGCAGCGTGCCGCGGTGTATCTCCTCCACCTGCTCGTCCGTGAGGACCTTGAGGGGTGGGAATTGACGTGCGAAACCTCTTGTCATGCTCATTTGCTCATCTCCCCATGAGTGTGCGCGCGAGCTTTGCGGCGCCGGGTGCGGTCGGGTTATACCCATCGGCGCCTATGCTGTCTGCGAACTCCTGGGTGATAGCGCCGCCACCGACCATTATCTTTACGCTGTCTCGCAGTCCCTCTGCCTGCAGGGACTCAACTACTTTTCGCTGCTCGGGGGCTGTCATCGTCATGAGCGCCGACATGGCCAGGATGTCAGGCTTGTGCTTCCTGACGCCGGCCACGAACTCGTCCGCGGTGACGTTTATGCCGATGTCGTGGACGGTGAAGCCCTCCGCTTGAAGCAGGGTGGCGACCATGGTCTTTCCTATGGTGTGTATGTCCCCGTACACGGTGCCGATGACGACTACCCCCATGGTCTCCGTCTTCGCACCGATACGCTGAATCTCCGCCTCAATGATAGGCGTGGCGGCCGTCAGGGCGTCGGCTGCACCAACAAGGTCCGGCAGGAAAAGGTCTCCCACCCTGAAACCTTCGCCGATGACACGGATGGCATCCGTCATTGCTGCCAGGGCGTCTGCCGGATCCAGCCCGGCCTCCACAGCCTTGCGCGCCCATTCGGTCGAGGCCTCGGGGTCGTAGTCGAGGATGGCCTTCTTAAGGTTGCCCAGGATATCGCTGCTCATGGTATCTCGCCCTCCTTCGCCATGCGTGGCGACTGCCGTCTGAGTCTCAGCGTACCGAGAGGGGAAAGGTCTGTCCATGGTACGGGTGGCAGGCTGATGGAGACGGTACGCAGTGCCCGCTCGTGCGCAGAATTGTAGGCAGCTTCACAGGTATCATGCAACACTGCACGAAGGCGGGTGTAGATGTTCTACGATTCCGCCCTCCCTTAGCTGTTCAGCGAAAACGTCAGCATGTGGGAGATGGTGATGTTGAACAGGAGGGGGTGGAAGAGGCTGGAGACCATGACCCCAACCATTGTAGAGCACGTTGCACGTGCCTGTGTGGTGGGTGGACAGTAGGGTGGAGTTTCGTGATTTCCGTGTAGGGGCCAGGCATGCCTGGCCCGTAGGGTAGAGTGTCGTTCAGGGCTATGTTGGCCTTTGCGGCGTTGTATGACGACAGGGCGACGGGCGAGGCATGCCATCGCCCCTACATTCGGACCGCCCCGCGCCCGAGGGCGCCCGCGGGCTACTTCCGTGACCTTCCTCGGCCGCTGGTCGGGTTTCAAACCCGTCCGCGCCACGGTCGGTCTGTGTCCGTGCCGCCACCGGGCGAAGGTGACAGGACTGCTGACCTCCCAAGAGGACATTCTTGCTGAACCCCAGCATACTGCACGAAGGCGGCCGAGGCTGGTGAGGCCTTGACGCGGGGTGTGCCCTTCCTGACTTCTCGTGGGCAGTGCACATGCTGTAGAATAGTTCGACACAGTTCTCTCCCAAATCGTCGGAAGGAGTACGGGCGTCATGACGCAGAGCAAAGCCATTGCGGAAACGCGAGTGCTTACGGAAGTAGAATCCAAGGAGATGCTCAAGGCAGCGGGCCTCCCGGTCGTTGATACCAGGCTTGCCTGTAGCAAGAAAGAGGCGGTCTCCATCAGCAGGGAGATTGGTTTTCCTGTGGTCCTGAAGGTGATGTCGGCTGACGTTGTGCACAAGAGCGACTCGGGCGGTGTGAAGCTCGGCCTGGCGAATTCAGCCCAGGTCGAGAAGGCGTATTCGGCCATCATGTCCTCGGTGAAGGGAGCATACCCGGAGGCGAAAATCCAGGGCGTATCGGTTCAGAGCATGGCGCGCCCGGGCGTTGAGGTCATTGTGGGCATGAGCAGGGACCCGCAGTTCGGTCCTGTGCTGATGTTCGGCCTCGGTGGTGTTCTTGTGGAACTGCTGAAGGACGTATCGTTCCGCATCGTTCCCGTGAGCAAGGCGGATGCCGCCGAGATGATACGGGAGATCAAAGGCTTTCCGATGCTCGAGGGTTTCCGCGGCAGCGAGCCTGCGGACCTCGGCGCCCTTGAGAAGCTCATCGTCGGTGTCTCGGAGTTCATCGAGCGGAATCCACAGGTGAAAGAACTCGATTTGAACCCGGTTTTCGCGTATAAGGACGGCGTGGTCGCCGTCGATGCCAGGGTGATTGCCGAGTCGTAGTCATCCGGGTGAATTGAAATCGTGAGCCCCGACGGCTTCTGCCGTCGGGGCTCTTGTGTGTCCGGGTTAGTGTGGGGTTCACATGATGGGGCCGGTCGTGTACATGTCGAACATCTCTCGATAGCCGGAGTACTCCTGCGCAGTTGGCTTGCCCGCAGCAACTTGCAGGAATTCGCTGAAGAATCGCTCTCCGGCTTCCGCCGCGGTCTCGGTGCCCCTGACTACCTCGCCCGCATACACGTCGAAGTACTCGAGTTCATCCCCTAGGTTGGGGTCTCCTGTTACCTTAATCGTGGGTACGATAGGGAGTCGCGCCGCGCCGGGCTGGCTGCGGAAGCGGGCGGGCAATCCTCCTCCTACGGAGAAAGTGAAGCACTGTGCACCGGCGGCTGCCATGCCGAGGAAGAGTTGAGACGGCCAGGCGGAGGAATCCATGAGATAGAGCCCTGGCCCCGGGGGAGTCTCGCCGTACTCAAGGACACCGCTAAGTGGACTCGTGCCCGTCTTCACCATAGCGCCAAGCGACTTCTCCTCGAGCGTCGTGAGTCCGCTCTTGATGTTTCCCGGACTTGGCTGTGCGCCACGGATGTCCACTCCGTAGTCAACAATCATCTGCTCGAAACGGCCGACGACATCCAGGAGGCGCTTCGCGACGTCTTCGTTCACGGCCCGCTTGGCCATTATGTGCTCGGCCCCGATGACCTCCGCTGTCTCTGTGAAGATGGCGGTTCCTCCCTCCGCAATGAGGCGGTCGAGCACATGGCCAGTCGCCGGATGGCCCGCAAGTGAAGATATGGTTGCGGAGCCGCCACACTTGACGCCCATGCAGAGCTTTGCGAGGGGTTGAGGCGTGCGCTGCATCTGTGATGCGGCGGCCAGCATCTGACGCGCTGCCTTTCTTCCTGTCTCAAAGGCCGTCTGAAAGCTGCCCTGTTTCTCTATGGACACCGCTGCAACGGGCTTGCCCGCGGCCGCAATGCTCTCGGCGAGCTCGTCTACGCTGATGTTGTCGCATCCTATGCCGACAACCACGGTTCCGGCTACATTCGCGTTTCTGCCCAGTCCTGCAAGGATGCGAAAGGCGCGGTCGGTGTCGGGTTGCAGACGGGCGCAGGAGTGGTTGTGGAGAATGGGAATCGCTCCTGCTGCTCCGTCGGCGATGTTGGCCGCCAACTCGTTCGCGCATCTGCTGGCCGGAAGCACCAGCACGTAGTTGCGGATACCCGCTTTGCCACCGGGACGTTCATAGCCTGGAAACTCCATGTCTGGAATCACCTCCTCTCCTTGACTACGGCTCCTGTGTTGAGGCGCTGCTCTGCTGCCGGCCGGACTAGCGCTCGAGTTGTGAGCGTTCCATAGCCTGCCTTGCCTGGTTAAGAATGGACAGCACCTCGAAGGGTTGCTCGATGTAGGGATATGTCGGCACGCCGCGTGGCTCCAGGAATGCCTTCGCTTCCTCCATCCGCTCCTTGATGCCGGTGAATGACACGTACAGGGGTTTGTCCGGGTACTTGTGCGCCATGTCGACAAGGAAGTGGAGGGGTGGCGTGCCGAATTCGTCAATCAGGACCATAACAACAACAACCGCGTCGATGTTGGGATCGTCCATCACCGCTTCAATGGCATCGCGATAGGCCTTCTCGATGCCGTGCACCATCGCCGGTCCCCAGATATCCACAGGGTTCCGCATGCGGAGCCACGTCGGCCCGATGTCTTGCAGTCGCTGCCGGTTCACCTCTTCGAGCTCCGGCACAACAAGGTCCCACTTCTGACGACACAAGTCCGTCAGAACTACGAGCATGGCGCCGGATGGGCACAGGAAGCTGACTCTGTTGCCTCGCGGCAGCGGCATGAAAGAGATGGCTTTGGCGACATGGAACAGCTGCGAGTACTCTGTGAGTTGAGTGACGCCCGACTGGCGCAGGGCCGCCTCGACAATCCTCGAATCAGATGCCAGGGCAGCCGTATGGGCAATCGCTGCCTTCGAACCCTCCTGCGACGTGCCACCCTTCAGAAGAAAGATGGGCTTCCTGGCTGAGGCCTTGCGGGCAACTTGCATGAAGCGTTGCGGTTGCTTGAAGCTCTCGAGGTAGAGGAATACCGCCTTTGTCTCATCGTCATCTGCGAGGTATTCAAGGACCTCGCTTTCCTCGATGTCAATCTTGTTTCCCAGTCCAATGACGCGCGCAACTCCGTAGTGTTCTCCGGTGGTGATGTAGCGCTGGGTGTGAGTGGCGAAGTTGCCCGTCTGGGCGATATACGAGATATTGCCGGGTCGAATCCACCCCAGTGGGAAGAAGCTCGACGTGAACTTGTGCGGCGTCGAGATATGCCCGGATGTGTTCGGGCCTATGGCTCGAACGCCGAGTTCCTTGATGGTCTGTTCAAGATCTTGTTGCAGCTGTTCCCCCTGCTCATCGACCTCGGAATAGCCACCGGCGGCTAGAACGAATGTGCCGATGCCTTTCGCGGCGCACCTGCGCACCATATCGGTGGTCGCAGAAGCAGACACGATGATAACGGCATTGTCGATGTTGTCCGGCAGGCTTTCGATATCGGCGGTGACGGGAAGTCCAAGAATCTCGCCGCCCTTCGGATTGACGAGGTGAATCCTGCCACCGTACTCGTTGGCCTGGAGATTTCGGATGATCTCATGCCCCGGCCTTCCGGGTGATGCAGACGCGCCGACTATCACGACGCTCTCAGGTTGAAACATTGCTCTCCAAGTATTGCTCACGCTGCAGTGTCTCCTCTCTGCGGGTTCTCGTATTGTATCCTCGCACACTCGCTGGATGCCACCCGGTCTGGCCCAGTTGAAGCGCCGTTTGTGCCCGCCAGCTACGTCTTGAGTTCCGGCAGGTCTAAGTAGTAGTCAAGAGACTCGGGGTTCATCAGTGCGTCCCGGTTGAGGACAGGCTTGCCGTGAATCACATTTGTGACTGCTCCCTCCACCTTCTTCATGTTCAACGTGTAGGGAATGTCAGGCACCGGGATAATCTTCGCGGGGACGTGTCGGGGTGACGCGTTCCGAAGCAGTGTCTTCCTTATCTCCTGCTGCAACTCCTGGGTCAGTTCGTAGCCCTCGGCGAGCTTGACGAACAGGAGTATTCGCTGCTCGTCTCTGAATTCCTGGCCGATGGCAAGGCTGTCCGCAATGCCCTCGATTCTCTCCACCTGGTTGTATATCTCCGCCGTCCCGATTCTGACGCCGGATGGGTTGAGTGTTGAGTCGGAGCGGCCGTAGATGGTGACGCCCCCCGTGTCGCTGTGGGCCTGGATGAAGTCACCGTGACGCCATTTCCCCGGATACATCTCGAAGTAGGCGGCCCTGTACTTTGCATCCGAAGGGTCGTTCCAGAAATGGAGGGGCATCGAGGGGACAGCCGCTTCGCAAACGAGTTCGCCCTGCCTGTCCACCAGTTCCTCGCCGTTGGGGCCGTATGCCTTGCACTTCTTCCCGAGTGTCCAGCCCTGCATCTGGCCGGCGTACACGGGCGTCAGCAGGTTGCCCGCGAGGAATGCCCCGTTGAAATCGGTGCCTCCGGCGATGGAGCAGAAGTGCACGTCTTTCTTGACGGCGTCATAGACCCATTCCCATCCCTCCGCTGACAGTGCCGATCCCGTCTGGTTGATCTCGCGAAGGGTGGAGAGGTCGAAGTCGTCCCGAGGCACGAGGCCCTGGCTCTTGATGTAGTTCAGATAGGTGGCGCTTGTGCCGAAGATCGAAATCTGCTCCTCGTCTATCATCCGCCACATCGTGCCGAGGTCGGGGTACATCGGGTTTCCGTCATAGAGGACGATTGTCGCGCCGGTCATAAGAGAGCTCAGCAGCCAGTTCCACATCATCCAGCTGCACGTGGTGATGTAGGTGATGGTGTCTTCCGGCTTGAGGTCTGAATGGAGGACAACTTCGGCGAAATGGTTCAGCAGCACTCCTGCGGCGCCCTGGACCATGCACTTGGGCTTCCCTGTCGTCCCCGAGGAGAACATGACATAGACCGGGTGGTCCGCCGGCAGCTGTTCGAAGTCTATCTCGGCATTGTCGTCCCGCGTGAAGAAGTCGTCGTAGTGAACTGCGCCGGGGATGCCGCTGACATCGGCCCTTTCCCGCTTCTCGTATGACGCAACCACAACCCGCTGCAGCGAGGGGATAGACCTGGCGAGTTCGGTTGCCTTGGAGACCACGTCGAAAGGTCTCCCCTTGTAGTAGTACGAGTCAGTTGTGAACAAGACCTTTGGTTCGACCTGTCCCAGCCGGTCCGCGGCCGCGCCGGAGCCGATGTCGGTGGCGCAGGATGACCACGTGGCTCCCACACTCGTAGCCGCAAGCATCGCAGCTGCGGTCTCAATCATGTTCGGCATGTAGCCGACGACCCGGTCTCCCGGTCGCACTCCCGATTCCCGGAGGGACTTCGCCAGCCCCGCTACGGTGCCGTAGAGCTCCCTATAGGTCATTCTGGCCGAGACACGATTCTCCCCCTTGAATATGAATGCGGTGTGTTCGTCCCTGCGTCGCAGCAGGTTCTGTGCGAAGTTCAGCCTTGCCCCACCGAACCACTTCGTGCCGGGCATCTTGTACGGGTCGTCCACCACGAAGTCGTACTTGGCCGACGCAATCGTGCCGGCGAAGTCCCAGAGAAGTGCCCAGAAGTCAGCGATGTTTGTCACCGACCAGTCGTACAGCTCTCTGTACGTTGTGAAATGCGTGCTGTGTTTCTTGTTGACTGCCTCCATGAACCGGGTCATGTTGGCAGCTCGCTTACGTTCCTTCGAAGCTTCCCAGAGCAGCTTGGCCACTGTCCATTCCTCCTCTGCTTCAATAGTGATGTGTCGGCGACTCCGCCGTTCCGGATGGCTGTGGCTTCCGGTTGTCAGCTCGTGAGGTCGCGCAGTCCCAGGATCTGCCTCGCCTCATCGGGCGTGGCGGTGTCCACTCCAAGTTCACCCGCGATTCTGATGATCTTAGAGACCTGCTCTCCGCTCGACTTGGCGGGAACCCCTTTGGAGAGCCACAGGCTGTCCTCCATCCCGACGCGGACGTTGCCACCCAGTAGCAGCGCTGCCGTGCACATGGGCATCTGGAAACGGCCCGCAGCAGACACCGACCACACGAAATCGTCGCCGAAAGTGCGCCGGGCGGTCTGCAGAAGGAACAGCAGGTTCTCAACTGAGGGAGGCAGCGCGCCCATGATTCCGAGGACGAACTGCACGTAGACAGGCGTCTTGAGGAATCCTCTGTTCACCAGATATGCGAGGTTGTTGATCATGCCGGTATCATAGACCTCGGCCTCCGGCTTGGTGCCGTATTTCTCGAATAGCTGCGGGAATTCTTCAAGAGACTTGAACGTGTTGCGGAAGATGAAGTCTTTGGTCATCTCCAGATAGGGCAGCTCCCACTCGTGTTTCCATTCCGTGATTTTCAGTCGACCGGGTATGTCGAAGAGGCCGAAGTTGATGGAGCCCGCGTTGAAGGAAGCCAGCTCCGGCTTGTGGGCCGGCACGACTTTCACTCGTTCTTCAGGGGACATGCCGAGGCCGCCACCGGTAGTGGCGCAGATAACGACGTTGCAGCGTTTCCTGATGCGCTCGAATATCTCGCCGAAGATGTCCAAATCTGAGCTTGGCTGTCCAGTCTTGGGGTCCCGCGCGTGTATGTGAACAACAGCGGCGCCCTCCTGGTATGCCTCAACGGCGTGGTTGGCAATCTCCTCCGGTGTGATGGGCAAGTACGAACTCATAGTGGGCGTGTGGATTGCACCCGTGATTGCTGCGGTCACGATTGTCTTTGCCATCAAACACTCCTTTCCTGGCCCTGCAGGCCAGAGCTGCTGGTTCAGTCCCAACCGGTGCTACTTGAGCCCGTAGCGGGCCGGGTTGTTGCGCATCTCCTCAAGGAAGTCCTGCACTGTGGCATCCAGATCGCTGTACTGTGCACTCCAGCCCCATTCCTGGCGGGCCCGCGAGTCATCCATGACCTCGATCCTCATGGTCTTGTAGTACTCCATGATGGCCGGCTCTGGCGCGTACGTCACCATGGCTCCCGGAACATGCTTCCGCACAGCCTGCTCGAGCTCCTTCGCGGTCGGCGTTGGAGCGATTCCCGCAACGTTGTAGTTGACGGTCTCAATGCTCTCGCGCGGGACTCGGCAAACCATGTCCAGCGCCCTCACAGCGTCCTTGAAGTATATCGCCGGGCTCTTCGTGCCTTCCGCAACGAAGCATTCGAAAGGCTTGCCCAATGCGGGATACTCGACCATCCACGCGTAGTACTGTGACACGTGCTTAACCTTTGCGCCGGGGCCCATGACAGAGGGGAAGCGAACCGAACGGAAGTCCAGCCCGAATCGTGTACGGTAGAACCGCCCGAGAGACTCGCCGTAGAGCTTCCCGCTCCCGTACATGGTGGTCGGGCGTTGAATCGTCTCGTCTGTAGCCGTGGCGCCGCATCCGATTCCGTATGTGGCGAGGGTGCTGCAGAAGAGGACTTGCTCGATACCGAAGAGCCGGGCTGCTTCCAGCACGTTCATGGTCCCGACGACGTTCACTTGAAAGGAGGCCCAGGGATTGGCGTTCGAGGGCACGCTTAGCATCGAACCCAGATGGACGATGCGTTCGACGTGGCTGTCTCTTGCTGCGTTGTACACCTCGGAGGCGTAGGCGAGATTGCCGTGGACGAGTTTGACGTCGTCCTTGAAGTCGGAGATTCGTACGAGGTCCGGGGCGAGGTCGAAGAGGACAACTTCGTCGCCCCTCGCGACCAGAAGTCGCGCAAGCTCGGCTCCCAGAAAGCCTGTGCCTCCGGTAATCAGGATTTTCATTGCCAGTGGCCTCCTGCTGTCATCAGTAGAGCGACTTCAGGCGCTCGAGGAATTCCTTGTCCCTCTTCTCGATAATGCTGTTCCATTCCTCTGTGCTGTGGACGAAGAAGCCCTGTCCGGTCTTCTGTCCGTAGTTGCCGGCCTCGACCATCCGCCGGAATGCCTCTGGTGGTTCTGTTGAGTTGGTCATGAGTGGCAGGAGGTACCGGGACACCCGGTAGTTGGTATCGTTTCCGCCAAGGTCGTTTGTCAGCAGGGGGCCGATGCTTGCCAGCCGGAAACCGAAACTGCCCTTGACCGCGAGGTCGATGTCCTCCGCGGAGGCAATTCCCTGCTCCCAGAGCCACCATACCTCGCGGAGCATCGCCATCTGGATGCGATTCACCAGATAGCCCGGGATTTCCTTTCGTATTCGAATCGCGAGCTTGCCCACTTTGCGGTGCAGCTCGTAGACCAGCTCGTATGTCTCCGGTGATGTCATGTGGCCGGGAATTATCTCCACCGTCGGCACAATGTGCGGCGGATTGAACCAGTGCGTGAGGATGACGCGATCCTGCCTCTTCGTCTCCGCCGCAAACTCAGAGATGAGCAGGGAAGAACTGTTGCTGGCAAGGATGGTCCTGTCCGGGCAGAGCGAGTCCAACCGGTTGAAAAGCTGCCTCTTGGCTTCGAAGTCCTCTGCGATTGCCTCAATTACGATGTCGACGTCGCGAACCGCGTCGGCAAGATCCGTCGTGGTCCGAATCCGTGCAAGTATGACGGCCACATCCTCCGCCTGGACGAAACCGTATCTTGTGAAGGTATCAAGATTGGTCTTGACTCGGTTCAGGGCCGCGTCAAGAAGGTCGGAACTGAGGTCGTTGAGCGTGACGTCGTAGCCGGCAGTGGCGAACGTCTGCGCTATGCCGCGGCCCATGATGCCAGCCCCGACAACTGTGATTCTCCTTACGTCTTCCAACTTCATTTGCTACTCCTTGTTGCTGTGCTCTTCCTGTGAGGCAACTCTGCGAAATGAGACGGCCTGCCACTCTCTGAGTGGCAGGCCGTAATCAACCTGGGAAGCCTGCGTCGGTCGCAGTGAGGCCAGCATGTGCCTTACGCTCCATACACCAGGTGCGGGAGCCAGAGGATTATCTCGGGGAAGATGATGCATAGGGTCGGCCCAACCAACTGTAGAATCCCTTCCTCATGATTCTGCCTCTTCAGGGCTGTGGTCTCTGGTTTGGCCCGTAGTCGTTCGTCTGCCAGACAATAGACGAGGTTGCGAAACCGGCAGACCATCCCATGCACACCCATTTAGAACGGGGGAGCGAGTGTGCCAACGGTCGCACGCGGAGCGACCATCGGCTACGACTGTATGACAGAAACGATGCTTTGTCAATGCCTTTTCGCGAAGATGTAGATGGTCTACGATTCTGTCCTCCCCTAGCTGTTCAGCGGAAATGACCGCATGGAAGAGATGGTGACGTTGAACGCAAAGGAGCAGGAGAGGTAGGTGTCCAAGGACCCAATCAATGTAGAGCACGTTGCACATGTCCGTGGGGTGGGTGGAGGGTTGGCAGGGGGGGGCGGTTCCCCTACGTCACGATGCGCGGCCATGCCACCGCGGACAGCCGTGGTCCACGTGCCGCCACCGGGCGAAGGTGCGAGAACCGTTGGCCTTGCAGGAGGACATTATTGCTGGATACCAACACTTGATGGGACAGATGCGAGGGGCCCTTTCGTGGATGCTACAATCCACCCGGACAGCATGAATGCGGTCTATTCCGGGAATGGGACAAGGAGGTAACCGTGCAGGAACTCCGCGTTGATGGGAAACGTCTCTGGGACACCATAATGGAGACGGGGCAAATCGGTGCGACTCCCCGGGGAGGTCTGAACCGCCTCGCCCTCAGCGATACCGACCGCGAGGTGCGGGACTGGTTTGTCGAGGCGTGCCGGTCACTTGGCTGCACTGTCACTGTCGACGAAGTGGGCAACATCTTCGCAAGACGGCCGGGCAGCGACGACTCGAGAGATCCGATTGCGATTGGCAGCCATCTCGACACCCAGCCTTCAGGGGGGAAATTCGACGGCATCGCAGGAGTCCTGTCCGGCCTGGAGATCTTGAGGACGCTTGAAGACAATCACTACCAGACGGTTGCTCCGCTGGAGTTGATCGACTGGACCAACGAAGAGGGCTGCCGGTTCGCACCGACGATGATTGCGTCCGGTGCTTTTGCGGGCATCTACAGTACGGAGTTCGCCCATGCCAGCACTGACCGCCAGGGGTTGACGTTCGGCGAGGAGCTTGAGCGCATCGGCTACAGGGGCAAGGCCCGCGCTGGCGACCACAAGCTCGGCGCCTACTTCGAACTTCACATCGAGCAGGGTCCCATACTGTACGAAGAAGGAACGACCATTGGCGTGGTGACAGGCGCGCAGGGGCAGATGTGGTATGACCTCACGGTCAAGGGAAGTCAGGGCCATGCGGGAACAACCCCTATGCCATTGCGGCGAAACCCGGTGCTGGCGTGCGCCAGGCTTGCTGAAGGCGTCAACCGGATCGCTCTCAACCATCCGCCTTCAGGACTGGCCACGGTAGGCCTGATTGAGGTCAGTCCCAACTCACGGAATGTCATCCCCGGTTCAGTGTTCTTCACCATCGATATGCGACATCCTGATGCGGAACAGCTCAGGGCCATGCACGGGGAGCTTCTGACGCTTGTGAACCAGGTTGTGGCAGACACGAACACGGATATAGACCTGCAGAACGTGCTGGAGATGCCTCCGAAGCAGTTCGATGCACGATGTGTGGGCATGGTGAGGGATGCCGCTACTCGTCTGGGGTATAGCCACAGGGACATCGTATCCGGTCCCGGGCACGATGCACTCAACGTGGCGGCGGTGGCGCCTGCAGCGATGGTCTTCATTCCGTGCGAGAAGGGTATCAGTCACAACGAGGCCGAGAACGCGAAGCCGGAGGATGTGACCGCCGGCGCGAACGTGCTGCTGCACGCTATCATGGAGTACGATAGAAGGACCGCCGTAGCGGTGTGAGACAGTCGATCGCATCTGTCGTGCGGTCTGTCCAGCTGGAGAGGGGTGGAGCCCGGCAGCCCTGGGAGAATGAGATATGAGCGCTCTGCGGGCTATCTCAACGATACTCTGCGCCTTCGTCCTCGCCGTAGCTCTCTTTCTGCTGGGCGTGGCGGTCAGTATCTCTACAACCGTTCTGAATCCGGCGTTCATCGTCTCCGAGTTGGATGACGTTCCGGTCCACACCATCTTCGCTGAGGAGGCCAAGAAGCAGGTTCCGCCGGAAGCAGCTTTCCTGCTTCCACTCATCGATGAGGTGGCCGTTGACCTCGAGCCATGGGCCAGAGAGCAGACGGCCGTGGTGGTGAGAGCGGCAAGCGTGTACTTGAAGGGACAGGGCGAATTCAGTGCGGTCATCTCTCTCGTGGAAGCCAAGAACCTACTTGAAACACGCCTGGTCGAGGTGATGAGAGAGTCGCCGCCGCCCGGTCTGGAAGTCCTCGACCCGCAGCAACTGGATGCTTTCGTGGCACTCATCGTGCAGGAGCTGGACAACCGGTTTCCGGATTACATGGAGATCACGGAGGCATTCCTCGGTGCGGAGACCATGGACGGACTGCGTGTCGCGCGGGAGTTCTCCGGCTACGTGACGTGGGCCTTGAGGCTGCTGCCGGTCGTTGCTCTGTTGGCGATTCTCCTGATTGCCTTGATCCAGTCCTGGCGTGGCAGGCCCGTGGCGCGGTTTGTCGGAGCTGCCCTCATCCTGGCTGGAGTCGCAGGCGTTGTGGCCGGCTACCTTGTGCGTTCCGTTGCCCCCGGGATGCTCCCGGCCGAGATACCATCTGAGGTTTCCGCGGTGCTGCCCGGGCTGATCGGCGACTGCTGTCATCCGTTGCTGGTGTACTCGGGAATCGCGGCACTGGTCGGCATTGGTCTGATTCTACTGTCGTTCCGGCTGAGGACCGCTGAGGCCTGAAGCGTTCCGGAATTGCTGACGCGGTCGAGCCACGGCCTCCCGCACGAGGTCACTGCCGACCGGCTGCCTGACAACCACATTCTGGTGTGCGTGAATACCTGAAGGGTTCGGCCGCTGGCCGAGACAAGTGGAATGAGGAGGCCGCCGTATGAGCACACCCGTTGACTATCCTGCCACCCTATCGATTGACTACGAAGAGGGATCGCGGGACCGGCTGACAGTGTTCTTCAGACCATTCGTGGCCGTCCCGATCCTGATCATTCTAGGAGCCTGTCCGAGTAATAGCTTTGGGCACGTATGGAAGGTATAATTGGGGCAAAGCTGAGCGAGGGGGAGACGCGTGAGCAAGACGTTCCGTCCATACGAGCCCGGGCAGATGTTTCTCATGCCGGCATTGCTGCA
>JAUVZB010000112.1 GCA_030602785.1 Dehalococcoidia bacterium | reverse complement strand
TTCTCCAGCTCCTCCGGAGTGCCCTCGGCCAGCACTATGGGGGCCAGCCCGGGCGGCGCCTGGGCCCGAGGGAACGTTGCTCTTGCTGTTACCCGTGCTACAGCCATGACACTCCTATCTTACCACAGAACATATCCCAGGACCGTAACCTCATGGTTGCGCCTCAGTGGAGGCGAGTATCGCGGGAATGATAGGTGCCGGTTTCCCACAGTGATGACAGAGGAGAGGAAATTGCTTCGCCGTAGCTTCGTCGAGGATAAGCTGGCTCTGTCGAGGCCCTATGCGTACTTCAATCCTCTCGCCCGTCTGTACGGCCATGCCGACCCGCTTATGACAGTTACGGCACCAGATGAACCAAGCCTTTCGCTCACCCGATGTAGAGTGCGGTCGCTCCCACTGGAGCTTGGTGGCCATTCGCCAGCACGCCCTGGCCCAGTCTTTCGTGCAGGACGCCAGTCTCCTAGCACGGCGCACCGTGTGATAGGGCAAGGAGCTCACCCAGACGTAGCCGAGCACACATAATAAAGCTAGAACCCCTACGCAAATCTGTACCGCTCTCATATCAGTGTGGTAGCACCATAGCCTTCCACGCGAAGTCCGCCGTATCGACTCCGCCCGGAACTGCGTCTATGGTGACGGTGAAGGTGTCCGCGGCGTAAGCACTGACCCACATCTTCGTCGCGTTCCCCATATCGTTGGTGGGCGTGACCATTATATCGCCGTCCTGGGGCGTCAAATCCAGACCGTGGGTGACGTTCACAGCTACGGCGGCTGCGCCTATGCTGTCGCTACCAGAGTTCTCGGTGACCCATCCCCGGACGCCGACAGCCTGGCTGTTTGTATTCCAGCCCGTGACAGAGCCGGCCGTGTTATTGTCGATGTACCCACCGAACATCCTGAAAAAGCCAGAGGTCCCGGTTAGATTGATACCCCATCCCGTGTTACCCGTGCTGACAACTCCGTGAAAGTCGATGCGGGCTCCATTGTGGAGACGGAAGCCATCCACCCCATTACCGTTTGCCTCGCAGGCAGAGAAGTTGGAGCTATTCCCTTGTGTGTAGAAACCCTCCTCTGTATTGGCGATGGCGTAGCAGGCCACGTATTCATTTCGGGATAGTGAGCGGAAGCCCGCCAGGGTGTTCTGCCGACCGTGGCAACCTGTAAGAGTTGTGCCGTTCGACGTGGCAGATATGGAGAAGCCATTCAAGCCGTTCAAAGTGGCGTGGCAGTTGGAGAGCTCGGCCTCAACACAGTCGTCCACATTGAATCCACATTCGGTGCAGCTTAGGGCTGTGCAGTTGGAGAACTTACACCGCATGAGGGCACCAGACCCGTTATCGAAACACCGGAAGCCATGCTCCTTGGCCCCAATGACGGTGCAATCATCAGCCATGCAGTCCTCACACAGGTCATAGAAGCCGATACCCATGCCTGTAGCTGTTGACCCGCCGGGGTTCTGGACGGTGCAGTTGAGGACCTTGCCATGTTTGCACTCGTCATAGCCGACACCACCGAGTTTTGTGTTGTTCGTGGTCACATGCTGAGTGGTGACGAAATCCGCTCCGGTAACCCTGACACCACCATTGCCGCTCGCCGTTCCAAGGGCACCTCCCCCCTCGATATGTAGATCTTCAACTACACAGTGGTTAGCGGTCACATCTATGGTGTTGTTGGTGCCAGGAGTAAGTATTACGACCACAATTCTCGTAGAGTCGCCTTGTCCTCCCGTGGTGACACTGGCCCGGTCCATGGCCAGGGTGCCGGTTGTGGGGCCGAAGTTGAAGTCGCCCGCAGTTAACACCAACCTGCCGCCAGCGGCGGGGAGGGCGTCGTGGGCAGCCTTGACCGTTATGTCATCCTCAACTCCGTCGCATATCTGGATGCGGGCGCCCAGGAACCTCTTGGCGATACGAGCAACGAACTTGACCACTGCGGGAACGTCATTGGACAGCACCAGGGCCGTCTCGGTCCACTTGCAGTCAACTACCTCGATGTCCTCGCAGTTCCCTATCTGAAACCCCTTGTTAGCCATCCGTCCCCTCTCCCTTCGGCAACACATACTTCCATTCAGCCCATGCCTTCCAGCGCCGCCAGTAAACGAGCGGATTGCGGGTCACCGGGAACAGCACCCACCGCCAAAGGCTTGTCCGTTGTCTCATCCCTGCTCCTCCAGCAGCAACGGAGGCTGCCTCATGTTCCGCTCTATTTGGCGTATCACCTTCTTGACAGCCCAGTACGCCTCCATGGTGGCCTTGGCCTCCTCGTCGTCGTGGTACAGGCCGCGCTGAACCCTCGCCCAAAGGAGGTCTTTCGCCCTGGTGAGGGATTGGGAGAGCTCCATCCAGTAATCGGGCTCTCCGACATCGGAGATTTGGGCGGTATCCTTTTGTTGGGTGGCCATCGCTCACCTCCTCCAATGTGGGTCAGAAAGAAAAAGACACCTCGGCGGGTGTCTAGTACGACGCAGGAGGTGAATGCATTCTGCGAAACGGTCTGAGACCGCCGAGGTGCCGCGGAAAGGGTATCTATGTACGTTGATCAATGAGAAGACCTCCGTCATACTAGACGAAGGTCAGTTTAAGTCGGTTGTTTAGGTTTTGTCAAGTGTTCTTTTTCGGGGGCGTCCATTCACTGGCGGGTTGAGCGTCAATTCCTCGACCTGGGCGCTGTCAACAAGCACCTTACCTCCACCGCGAGCTGGATACTTGATGCGACCAACTGAGGCTAGGTGTCCTCGGTGAATCCATCCTCGGATCGTCGCCTCTGGGACGTTGAAGACTTCGCTGGCCTCTTTAATAGTGATCGGTTTCGGCTCCAGTGTCGTGACCACTCGCTCTGCCGCCTCCTCGTTGAACCCGTCACTCC
>JAUVZB010000119.1 GCA_030602785.1 Dehalococcoidia bacterium | reverse complement strand
CCGGGTACTGGGCAACAGCTGCGGCCATGCTTACTCACAGTCCCTTTGGGATAAGGCTAGACCTCGATCTCGAGGGCTCCACCTTGCGCTACGGCCCTTGCCCTCTCCCGGAGTAGCTCTGCGACCCGCTCGGCGGTGTCGTCCTCGAGGGGCACACGGATGTTCACGGTTTGGAAGGCCTCGTCCATGTAGACGTAGTTCACGTCGATCTTGCCACGGCGTGCGGGGTCGGTGGAAGGGTACTCGTTTCGGGCGACGCGCCTGTACTTGGCCATGGGGAACCTCCTGCCCGAAGGGCATCCTAGTGATCAGGTCTCTTGGCGTGTCTTGGTGCCAAAGTAGTAGCCGACGATGGTGCCGACGATGGCTGCCAGGATCTCGGGGACAGGGCGGCCGACGATGGCAAGATAGCATATGACCCCGAATCCCGCAAGGGCCATGGCGCCCTGGATGAGGGCAGAGGTCTTGAACAGGTCGATGAGCTTGTCGCGCATGGGCATGCTGCCCTCCTAAGGCTCGTTCTGGGTCACGATCACGTTATCGACAAAGCACATGGGAGTGTGCAACAACACCCCAAAGTGCCAGATGACGAAATACCAGTAAGGGGCGCGGTCGTCCGGCACCTCGTCCACCGGATAGGCAAAGACGGCGTAGGTTTGGTCGTCCAGCATGAAGCGCACGTACTGGTTCGTGACCATGCTGGCCACCAGCTTCATCGTGTGCTCTGGCCGGGTGCACTCGTTCAGATCGACATCATCATCGAACACCGTCAAGGTCGCGGGTTCTCGATAGTACGACAGTTGCGTATTCACATGGTCGTATTCGACCAATGCCGTCCGTTCGTTCGTGCCATCATACCACACGATCTCGACCCTGATATGCGATGTCCAGGGTGCCACGCTGAACGAGAACTCCAAGCCGACTGCCGACTGGACTTGAAAGGGGAAGGCCAGATGCAGATAAGCGAAGTGGTCGTCGTCGCTCCCGGCCTGTAACATGGCAGAATAGGCTCCCTGGCGCGAGGAGCCCGTCACCAGTTGCACGCCTGCCCCCGTTCCCCTAAAGTCCGTGTGAAACATCCCCAGGCCCTCGCGGAAGTCGGTGCAGTAGAGCACGTCACCCCGACGATCCCAGAGATGGGGACTCCGCAGACGAACTGCCTGCTCCCCCAGGTCGTCCAGGCCGAAGGTGGTCTCTTTCGGCCCTACAGTTCCCCAGTCAGGCGTTCCGTGTGGCATCGAGCATCCTCACGTTTCCTTGGTCATTGAGTAGCCAACGATTTCGATGCCGCACCAATCATCAGCCAGGGAACCGGCGAAGGTGACGCGGATTGTGTCACCTTCCTCGAGCCAAAGAAGATGATGGTGGAAACTGCGGTCCTCTGCTGCGAAGGCTTGGGTCTTGCGGTCAAACTCATAGTCGGTGGTGTCTCGCCTTTTGATGTATTCGTGGTGAGTCGTGGCTGAGGTGTAATCCACGGCCATGATGTGAGTGACGCACCAGACTTCCCCAGCGGATGGCCCAGGGCGCTCTATGTATCCCCCCGCGCCCGAAACCTGAGTGGTGGTTAGAGCCTGGAGAGTCTCCTTGAAAGAGTGGAGCTGATCCTCGCCCTTCACCATGAACCGGTCGGTGCCCACGGTCCGAAGGCAATTCCACAGGACCGCTATCAGCCCCAGATAGGCGTCCACCGAGGCTAGCGTAGCCTCAGTCGCAGCACCAGCCGGAAGAGTCGATGTCAATACGTCGATCTCCAAGTATCCGGTTGCGCTTACTCTTGCGACTCGCCAGTTCGTACCATCAAAGAAGAGTGCCGACCGTGGTTCTGGTGGACTGACTTTGTTGGCACCGTCATCCAGATGTGGCTCGATTAGCGGCACGTGCGCTCATCCCCTGGCATGGTCAAGCTGCTCTCAGAATGCCCAGGGCCTCGAGGGTGCGCTCAAGCGCCTCTAGCTCCCCGGGGGGAGGGGCAGGCTCGATGGTGACCATGAAGGTGAGGGTGTGAGGATAGAAGTCGTCGAGGTTCCAGGTCTTGACCACGAACTCGAGGGGCTCGACGGTGATAGGGTAGCGGTCCTCAAAGGTGAACACGTAGTTGTCCCAGTGAAAGGATGTCTGGGGGGTCCAGGGCCAGACTTGCCAGCCCGAGTGCCAGATCTGCATGTGGGCCAGGCCCTTAGGTCCTGGAGGGAAACCGGCCCAGATGCGGGAGGTGACGCCGGGATAGATGGCGAGCTTAGTCTCGACGGGGCTGGATGCTGGCGTGTTGGCCGGGGTGAGGATCTCGACTTGAAAGAGCACAAACCAATAGCTCCTTTGGAGTGGCAGGCTCCTGTCGTCAGACGTGCCCCGTATGACCGTTCACGACCAGCTCGAGCAGGTCGCCAAG
>JAUVZB010000032.1 GCA_030602785.1 Dehalococcoidia bacterium | reverse complement strand
ACAGGCTCTTACGCCTAAGGGGCACGTCTGATTCCCCTCTCCCGCGACATCGCTGGGACACTGTACATCAAGATACAAGGGGCAGGCTCCCATGCCTGCCCGTCGGGGTTGGGTGGTGTTCCATTGTAGGGGCGGACCTCTGTGTCCGCCCGCCACGCGTTTGTGCACCATCGGCGGTTGGCTGCACCAACACCTCCACCTGCATCCATCGCCCCCACCACGGGCAGGCGCAGAGGCCTGCCCCTACATTTCGCGCTTCGCGCACTCCCTGCCTTCGTGAAGTGGCGCGCCAACCCTGCCCTACGCTGAGTAGCCTCACCGTCACTGCGGTCATTCCGACAGGCTCCTAGCCACAGGGACACACGGCGGCGACGCGGTGCTCAAGCGGCATTCCGCGAGACGGCAGCGAGGGACTCAAGCAACGCGATCGCACCTTCCTTGTCGAGAGGCTCGTTGTTGTTGCCGCACTTGGGCGACTGGATACAGCTCGGGCATCCTTCAAGACAAGGGCATCCGCTCACAAGGCGAAGCGTCGCCTGCCACAGGCGCTCAATGGCTTCGAAGCCCAGCTCCGCTATGCCGACACCACCGGGATAGGCATCGTACACGAAGACCTGCGAGGCGCCGGTATCCGCTCCATACAGCAGGGATACGCCGCCAATATCGCTCCTGTCACAGAGGGCAAAGAGCGGAAGCACTCCTATGATCGCGTGCTCGCATGCATGCAGGCCGCCCGGGAGGCTCGCGTTCGCCTCTGCGACTCTGCTGCCGGCCTCCGGGGGGATATCGAACCAGAATGCCCGCGTCTGGAAAGTGGTCTCCGGCAGGTCAAGGGGCTCTTCACCGAGATACTCCTCGGTGAACTGCCGCCTCTTCTTGAATGCCACAACGTGAGTCGTGACCTCGACATCCCCCAGTCGCACCCACGCCCCTCCACACCACTTCTCCCTGCTGACCGATGTCGCCCGAATCTCGGTCAACTCCCGTGCCTGCGTGTAGTAGTCGAGGCTGACGGGCTCGGCCCATGCGGTCCGGGCACGGGTATCAAGCTGGACTACGCGGTAGGTTTCTCCCTGGTGCAGGTACACAGCGCCGGGATGCAACTGTGACAGCGCCACCGCGCCGTCGACGGTCTCGATCAGCTCCCCTCGCGAGCTGTCCATCACCTGGAAAGACGACCCCGCGGCACGGATGTTCACGCGCTGGGCGGGATAGGCGAGATCCGGAGAGGGATACAGCTTGCCACCCCTCATCCGGACCAGCCCACGCGCGACCATCCGGTCGAGCAGTCCCGGCGCCGTTTCGGATATCTCAGCCACTTCCTCAGCCATCAGTGGCCTCTCCCATGCGGCACACAACAGGTGCGGCTCAAGAACATAAGGGTTGTTCGGGTTGAGCAGCGCCTGCTCGAAACGCCGTGAGAATAGAAATGCCGGATTCCGCATCAGGTACTGGTCCAGCGGATTGTTCTGAGCCACCAGGATGCTGAGAGACGGACTTTCACTCCTTCCGCTACGACCCGCCTGCTGCCACGCGCTCGCAATATTGCCCGGGTACCCGGCGAGCACAGTCGCGTCGAGGTCTCCGATGTCGATTCCCAGCTCAAGCGCACTCGTTGTCACCAGGCCATCCAGCTCCCCTTCGGAGAAACGCCGCTCGATCTCACGTCTGTCCTCAGCAAGATAGCCGGCCCGGTACGGACTGATGCGCCTCGCCAGCTCAGCCGGCAATCGCTCACGAGCGTAGAGGTGAATCAACTCGGCGACCCTTCTGGTCCTGGCGAAGACGAGGCTTCGCAGGCCCTGGGAGACAAGCCTGCAGAGCAAGGAACTGGCTTCGCTGTTCTGACTGCGACGCACACCGGTCGCAGGATTCACAACAGCAGGGTTCCATAACGCGAAATACTTCTCCCCGTGCGGTCCGTCGCCACCCTCCACAAGGTCGAACTCGACACCACACAGCCGCCCTGCATGCTCCTGTGCATTCGCAATTGTGGCCGAGCAGCACACGAAGGAAGGAGTCGAGCCATATATGGCGCAGAGTCGTCTGAGCCTTCGGATGATGTTCGCCACGTGAGAGCCGAGCACGCCCCGATACACGTGCGCCTCATCCAGGACAACGTAGCGCAAGCCGTGGAGGAATCTCGACCACAGCGCGTGATTCGGGAGTATCCCCACGTGCAGCATGTCAGGGTTCGTGAGCAGAATGCGGGCGCGCTTGCGGACTTTCCCTCTCAGCTCTTGAGGCGTATCGCCGTCGAAGGTCTCAATGCACGAGGCAGGGAGAAGCGCCGGGCTGCCAAGAGCACGAAGACTCCGAAGCTGGTCCTGTGCAAGAGCCTTCGTGGGGAACATGTAGAGTGCGTTTGCGTACTGGTCCTGCAATACCGCATTCAGAGTGGGTAGTTGATAGCAGAGGCTCTTGCCGCTGGCGCTCGGGGCATTCACCACCACGTGGCGGCCTTGCACAAGCAGGTCCACCGCGTGCGCCTGGTGCCGATAGAGTTGGGAAATTCCCGTGCTGTTCAGCCGTCTCACAAGCGCAGGCACCAGGTCACTCTGCAGTTGGCCATACGACGGCTCGGAGTACGGGATGCGCTCGACATGGACGAGTTCTCCCTCATAGCCGGGAGCCACCATCAATTGGTGCAGGAACGCAGATGGGTGCATCAGGCTGCTAGAGAACCGGAAAGACCTCCACGCTGGAATCGACGAGTTCGACCTCGGGGTAGTTCTGCACGACGAACTTGATGACGGCGTCCACTGTCTCCCGCGCGTGGTCGGCGCGGTTGCTCACACACGCGATTCCGACGGTCGACATCTGCCAGAGTCCAAGTCCATCCACCTCCACCGCAGACACCCGAAACCGATTCTGCAGCCGGGCCGTCATCGAGTGGATGACCTGCCTTTTCCCTTTGAGGGAATGGTTCTCAGGCAACCGTATGGTGAGCGTGCAGACTGCAACATTCATTCCCGCAGTGCCCTCGCCAGACAGCGCGTCCTTCCCACAGGCTATTCGACGAGGCCCTCAACGTTCGTGCCAAAAGGCTTGTTCGCTATCTCGTCCTTGTCCGCCAGAATCAACTCGGCAGCTATGCCGGCCGCGTCGATCATAATCTCACGGCAGCTCAGGGCGTGCTCGCGGCACAGCCAGTCATCCTGCCACTTCCGCGTCAGCTCCCTGCACAGTGTCTCGCCATGCTTGGCTGCTATCCGGTTCGGAATCTGGTTGAAGATGCGGTAGAGTCCGGGGCGGCCGTAGAACTGCTCCTTGGACTTCCGCGCTACTTCCTTCACGTCGCCATCAGGAAGAGCTGCCCGTCCGTGCGCGGCACTCACTGCCAGCACCGCTCCGCTGATAGCGCCGCAGGTGCCGCCATACAGACCAACCCCTCCCCCAAAACCGGTGGCCAGCCGCATGGCTTCGTGTGGAAGCCCGAGGTTTATCTCAGACAGGACCGCCTCGAACACGGTTTCAGAACAGTTGTAGCCGAGCGCGAAGTTCTTCTTAGCCCGTTGCCGCACCCGCTCAATCGTCTCCTCAGTGCTCAATATCCACCTCCCTGGGAACTATGCAACGTATAATAGGGCACTGGACAGGTGAGTTCAAACATGACGTACTCAGTCGAATGGCACGGCGACGGCCTGCGTGTTCTGGACCAGAGCAGGCTCCCGCTCGAGGAGCGCTATGACCTGCTTCGGTCGGTCGAGGAAGTGGCGTCGGCAATACGTGAGATGCGGGTGCGCGGCGCACCGGCGATAGGCGTGGCAGCGGCCTACGGGGTGGCGCTCGCCGCACTTCAGTCAGAGGGTGCAGCGCCAACGCTCCGTCCGCTCGCCGTTGAGGCGGCCATCAGCGAGTTGGAGCGTACGAGGCCCACCGCCGTCAACCTGTTCACCGCGCTGAACCGCATGAGAGCCGCGTTGTGCAGGAGCAACGCCGCCGATATGACCTCAACGCTGATACGGGAAGCACTTCGCATCCACGAGGAAGAGAAGGAGGCCACTGCAGCCATAAGTTCGCTTGGTGCGTCCCTTGTTCCCGATGGCGCCACCGTTCTGACGCACTGCAACGCAGGGATGCTTGCCACCGCGGCCCACGGCACAGCCCTCGGGGCCATCATTGAGGCGTATCGACAGGGACGCGTCACACGTGTCATCGCGACGGAAACCCGTCCTCTGCTCCAAGGGGCGCGCCTCACCGTGTGGGAGCTGCTGAAGGAGAGCGTGCCGGTCACGCTCATCACGGACTCGATGGTCGGCCATGTCATGCACACGCAGGATGTGGCCTGCGTCATCGTAGGCGCCGACAGGGTGGCAGCAAACGGAGATGTTGCGAACAAGATCGGCACCTACGGCATCGCAGTCCTGGCGAGGGCCCACAGAGTACCGTTCTACGTCGCGGCCCCCACCAGCACTGTCGACCTGAGCATACGGAGCGGCCGGGACATCACCATAGAGCAGCGGAGCGATGACGAGGTGACGACGGTATCCGGGCACACTGTCGCGGCCAGAGGCAGCCAGGTGCTCAACCCATCTTTCGACGTCACTCCTCACCGCTACGTCACGGCAATCGTCACAGAACGAGGTATAATATCAATGCCCTACTCCACAAGGCTGAGAGAAGCAGCAAGCGGGTCGAGCGGAAGGGGGAACTGAATTGGCGATCTACGAATACTTCTGTCCAGCATGCAAGAAGGTGTTTCAGGAACAGCGCTCCATGTCCGAATACGACAAGCCGGCTACCTGTCCTGGCTGCGGAGCCGAGTCCGAGCGTCTGGTCTCGAGTTTCGCCTCCAAGATCGGTTACAACCTGCAGGTGCCTGGCAAAGAGCCGTTCAGAAAGCTGGACTGAGTTCAAGCAATGAGCGATGACATGGACCTGTCGCCCATAGCCCGGGAGCGGCTGGCCCGCATAGGGGAGCTGTCTGCCACAGAGCAGCGGCAGATGCAGCAGAAGAGGGAGCTGGAGCGTGCCCTCTCGGCCTACTTCCTTGGCGACTCAGAGGTCGAGGGGCTGTGGCAGCAGCTCAAGTCCCTTTCGGAGAGCCACGGTTCAGGGGCGCTGAGCACTGCCCAGACGACGATTGTCGAGACGCTGCGGCTCCAGATGAGCGAGGACGATTTCGCCAGGCGCAAAGACGCGCTGCTCGCCGTCGAGACACTGAAGGGTTCGGACAAGTACTCTGCCATTGAAATGATACTCGGCTCAATCGCGTCTCTGCGTCAGCGCTCCAATGAGATAAGACAGCAGGCGTACGACCAGATGCGAGAACAGGTCGAAGGCCAGGTGCAGGCATCTGCAGAGCAGGCACGGATGCAGGGTGCGCTTGTCGACACCGCCGGCTCGGTAGACGCGATAATCAAGAACAACCCCGAATGGCGTGACTTCATGATGCGCCACGATGCCGCGGGTCAGCAGACGTTTCAGGACTACATCACACGTCTCACCGCACTGCTATAGACCGGAGGGTATGCTGCAGTACCACGCAGTTATCCTGGCCGCAGGCAAGGGCTCCCGTCTCGGAGCCCTGACCAGCCGCAAGCCCAAGTGCCTGTTGCCTCTCGGTTCAGAGACGATTATCGAACGCCAGCTCCGCCTGCTGGAGAGGGCCGGCGTCCGCACAATCACCGTCGTTGTCGGACACGGCAGCAGTGCAATCCGCAAACGACTCGGCACCACCATGCAGACGGCCGTGAATCCGCACTACGAATCCACAGGAAACATCGCCGCGTTGTGGGAGGCCTGCTCCGCGTTCCAGGATGACACACTCATCTTGAATGGTGACCTCGTATTCGGGGAGGGATATCATAACCACGCTGACGGCATCCTCCAGGCCGTGTTCCCTCGCCATCGATACCGCACGGCCAAAGACAGGACACATCGGCATGTGCATCTCGGAAGCCCGCATCGTCGATGTGGGCCGGCACATCACACAGGACCGCTCCGATGCCGCATTCCTCTGCGTCGGCCGAGTCACAGGAGTCGGGCTCACAGCCTTTCTTGACGCGCTCAAACACCGTGTCCGGAAACACCCGCACACCGGTTGGTCGAAAGCCTTCCTGGCCCTCGCACAGGGCGGTCACCGCATCGAGCTGTGCGAGTACTCCGGCCCCTGGTTCGACGTGAACAGCGTTGCGGTCTATCGAGCAGCACTCAGGTTCGTGACGGGTGCAGCCCGCACGGATACGATGTCGCGAACAGACTAGAGTTCGTTCTTGATTCCCTGTCGAACCGTCATAGTTGTACGCATGACTGCTGCGGCAAGAGTACCGAGGGCGAATACGATCAGCCAAGCCAGTCTCGCGTTGAAGGCAAGGCCGCCGACCTCGAATCCACGAGTGAACGCGTCAATGAGGCTCGTTACCACCACTTGCGGCAAATAGGGCAGTCCCGGCGTGACAAGCACGATGTTCGCGCCGCGCCGGAGAACCTTCATCCACGATGTGGACCGGCCAGAATGGGAGGAGTGCTCGCCAGGCCGAACGTCCCATTCCCAAGCAACGGAGCGCAGCACCTGTGTGTGCGCAACCGCAAGTGAAGAGCCAAGCGCCGCCCCCAGCCCTACTACCACCACATGCATCCCACCGAGTCCGCCAAACAGGCCTATCGACATACAGGCCAGAAGGTAGGGCTGCGCAAGCTGGTGCGTCATCCCCTCCAGATACGTACCTTCAGGCGAAGCTGTGTCGTTGATGCGCGCCAGTTCCCCGTCAACACAGTCGAGCACAATCACTCCGTATCCGAGACAAGCAGCGCCAACCCAGACCATGGGCTCGGGTGACGTGAAGACAAGCCCCACTCCGACCGTCAGCAGCATCCGCAGAACGGTGCACTGATTCGCCGACACGCCCATCTTCAGAAAGACGCGTGTGACGTACGGAGATATGCGACGGCTCACATGGAGTCCCATCCAGGATGACGGGTGAAGGCGCTCATTCCGCCCTTCCATTCCACGCCGCCGCTGTTCCTCAAAGGACAGAGGCATGCGTACATGGTACCACCGGAGCGTGTCGCGTGTGTATCCTCCACTGTCCAGCCGCACAGAAGTCCGGAGGCCACGACCGGGCAATCGCCGAAGACGCAGCGGATAGCGGCGTCAGAAGCTGCGGCGCACCGTGGCCGACCTGACTGTGCTTCTGTGCCTCCTCCAAGGAAGACGCCGGGCCGTCACAAGGACGGCCCGGAAGTGATGCAGGCTGACCTGCTTTCATGCGCGATGCCGAGTCATGCCGTTTTCGTTGTCACCCGAGCGCGGATTACCGCACAGAAAGCCCGACAAACCGAAACTTAGGTAATCCGGGCGACCAGCTTGACAGGCCAGGCCCCCGCGGTATCCAGCGGTCACTACCGGCTGATTCGAGTGCCGCCACCCTTGATGAGGCTCTCAAGTTCCTGCAGGGTGCACCAGTTGATGTCGCCGGGAATCGAGTGCTCGAGAGCCGAGTAGGCGTTACCGTACTTCAACCCCTTCTCCGCATCTCCCGTGACGTAGCCGTAGAGGAAGCCGGACGAGAAAGAATCACCCGCACCGACGCGGTCGATAATCTCCACCTCGTAGGTACGGTCCTCGTACACTTTGCCGTCCGCGTATACGATGGCGGTCCACTGGTTCTTGAGCACGCTGATGTCCGTGCGGATGGTGATACACACCGCATCGAAGTCGAACCGCTCGGCCAGCTTGCGGGCCACATCCTGATAGCTGTCGCCGGTTATCTTCAGGACCTTGGCCGTATCCTCTTCCGTTGAGATGAGGACATCGACGTACTCCATGAGCGGCTCCATGCACTTGTGCGCTTCATCCTCGGTCCACAGCCGTGCACGGTAGTTAAGGTCACAGCCGACCTTGCACCCCATCTTCTTCGCAGCCTTGAGGGCTTCAATTGTGGCCTCTGCGGAGGAGGGGCTCAGTGCCGGGCTGATACCGGTCGTGTAGAACCACTTGACGTCCTTCAGGACGGTTTCCCAGTCAACTTCACCGGGCTTGATTCCGGCCATGGCCGAATTCGCCCGGTCGTAGACTACCCGGCTGGGGCGCGGTGAAGCACCGAACTCAACAAAGTAGATGCCAACCCTGTCTTCCTTCGTCCAGACGACATGAGAGGTGTCGACACCCTGCTCGCGGGCCTTGTTGCGGATGAAGTGACCCATGCTGTTGTCGGTGAGTCTGGATACCCACGCACTCTTGAGGCCCAAGCGACTCACGTTGCACGCAACGCTCATCTCCGCTCCCCCGGCATTCACATCAAATGAATGCGCCTGCTCCAGCCGCCTGTAGTTCGGGGGAGAAAGCCGAACCATGGTCTCGCCAAACGTGACTACGTCATACATGACGCATACCTCCTCAGATTGACTTCACCTAGGAACCGCGGCCGACCTTAACAGCCTCGATGAACTGGCGCGCCTTCTCGCTGATGACATCGAATTTCTTCTCAGCAAGCGCCTTCTTGTCCACGAGAGCGGTAGCCACGGAGATGCATGCAGCGCCCGCGCGGATGAACTCGGACGCGTTGTCCAGAGTCACGCCACCGGTCGGAGTGATGCGAATCTGCGGCAACGGCCCCTTGATATCCTTCAGATACTGAGGGCCCACAACGCCTGCCGGGAATATCTTCACGATGTCGGCACCGGCATCCCACGCCGCGAGTATCTCGGTAGCGGTGAACGTCCCGGGTATCACCACTTTGCCGTATCGGTGGGCCATCTTGATGACGTCGACGTTCAGATTCGGACTCACAATGAAATCCGCGCCGGCCAGAATCACCGTTCGGGCGGTCTCCGGGTCCAGGACGGTGCCCGCGCCAAGAAGAATATCGTCGCTCGCGGTCTTCTTGAACTCCTTTATCGCATCGATTGCACCGGGGACGGTCATCGTTACTTCAATGGCCTTCACCCCTCCACGCGCAACCGCACCACACACATCCACCGCCTGCTCGGCACTTGCGACCCTCACAATCGCGATGACGCCGACATCCAGGATTCCCTGCAGATCTTTCATCAAGCTGTCCATCTCGCTCCTCCTCCAACTTGCTCAGTCGTGTTCCATTCGCCTGCATCACCCGGCATCAAGCGACATCGCCGCTCGAAACCCCACCACCTCCGTATGTCGAGACTACTTCTGCGCAGCAATCGCCTGCTGCAGCTTCTCTTCGAAGTCCTTACGGGCCGGCGCGAAGACCTCAATCAACTGGCATTCCCGCTCAAGCGTGTTCGCCGCGTGCTCCATTCCCCCTGGTATCTTCACGACATCCCCCGCTTTGACCCGGTAGAGCTTGCCGTCAACAACAGCGTCGAGTTCCCCCTTGACGACAATCATCAACTGCTCAGCAGGATGACTGTGGATCTTGGTGTTCGCGTTGGGCGCAACCGTCGCGAAGCTCAGTGTTGCGTTCTTGGCTGCCACAATATGCACTGCGGCGTCAGGCGAGAGGTTCACAACAGGCACGTCCTTGTACGTGACAACACGACTGTCGTACTCTTCCTGGCTGGCGCGAACGAATTGGCTGCTCATGGGCTGCTCCCTCCTTCGGTCGACAGCCGTTGTGAACACGTGCCGCCGCCCTGCGAGCGTAAATAATAGCACGCCGACCGCACGCCCTACCGTGCACTCATCACCTGTCCAGAGTGAGAGGCATGCCCCGTCGGTGGACTTCCCTCGGCGGGCCACGGTGCGAAGTATCCGAAACCCCCCGTCGCATCGGAAATGAGTATTGTGGCCCTGCATTCATCGTATCCAAGCTTCTGGTTACATTGATGCGACTTGGCTCGGTGCCACTGTCAGAGGAGACTCAATCACTTCGTCCACACTCGCACCCGCGATGCACATCGGGAGCACGTTCTCCTCGGGTTCGACCGCGAACTCGAGCAGGAACGCTCCCGGATACCTTCGGGCGCGTTCAATCGCACTGCTCACATCTTCCTCTCGGTCATAGTAACGTCGCATATGTCATGTGCCACCCATCTGTCTGGACAAGTACAGTTCCCCGGGGGCTGCTGGATGCACGGCCTGAAAGCACTCTCCCGATGCAGGGACCGTTCGCGAAGGTCCCGAGCACCATGCCCGCCAACAGTCGCAGCCATCACTCACGCTGGCACCTCAAACATGGAGTTGGAAATGAGCATGGTGTTCTCCAATTTCCCGCACTCAATCTGCCTTTTGGGCATCTGAATACTCGACCGGATTGTGCCCTTGACAACAGTAGGAATTACTATCTATACTTTCTATCTTACAAACAATCTTGTGGCGAGGGAGGTTAGAAATGCTGATATGCCCCTACTGTGGAAAGGAAGTCGAACTGAGCTTGCGAGCTCCTGTTGAGCCAGCAGGCGTGGAATCCCATCCGCCCGCATACCAGAGCCCAGATGAACCCCGACCGCTGGGACTACTGCGGTTCATTCTTGGAGGCGCGAGCTTCTCACTCAGCCAAGGGGATATTGAACAGGCAGGGAGTACAATCGTTCCTCAGCCAATCCGCAAGTACTACGTGGAACTCCCGGACTCTGCGGGAAGGATTCGCAAGTTTCCCATCAAGCAAGTGGTGAGAAAGGCGCTCTTGGCCAAGCCTCCAGGCGAATTCTCCGAGGAGCACTTCACCGCCCATAGAGCAAGGGACATCTTGCGACGCCTCAGATTCACGGTCCATGAGATGTAGCCCAGAGAGCGTCCACCGCTGTAGGCAATCCGACTTGTCGAGGGCGGTTCCTGAACCGCCCTGTCTTCCCAAAGCCTCAACCGGATAGGGCCCACAGATTCCCCGAGACAATCGAGCGCGAAGACGCCCATTCGAAGTCCTCCCAGTTCGCTAGGCGTCTCGGACCACTCTCCACCGATAGACTTGTCCTCTTTCCGATGGCCGGAGCCCCATGACTTTGATTCTCCATCCACTGGACAGAGCAATCTCGTACTGCCATGGCTGCCCTCCCTGAACCTTCGACTTACACTTCGCAGGAAGTGCCTGCGAAAGGCGCTCACATGGACGAAGTTCTGCATCATTGGGGCGTTGCTCCGGCCCGTAGGTCAATCCGAAGTCTCCCAGGTACCATAGGCATCCATCCGCAGTCTCAAAAAGGAGCACTTCGCCATCGATATCTGCAGCGCTGCGCAAATACGCCCCGACTATCGTCTCCTGCTTCCGAAGTCTGCGACTTCGCGGAGGGTCTCCCGGCGATGGGTTCGAGAGCAGTTCCTCCTGTAACTCAAGAATCAGGTCGTCAGTTATTCCGTTCCGATGCCCCCAGTCTTTGCAGATGGGAACGAAGTACTCGTCAAGTCCCTCAAACAACTGTGATATTTCGGAAAGCTCTTTCAACATCCCATTCCGTCCTTCAAGAGAGAACAACTCGCCCGCTCGGTCCCACCAGTATCGATGGGCTAGCCAGTTCCGCATTTCAACGGCCTTGTCCAGCTGCAGTGCTACATCCTCCGGGAGACGGCCACTGGATCGGGCATAGGAGACGAGATTGCCGAAAGTCTCAGCCGAATACGTGTCCGTGAGTTCCTCGTACCTTCCACGGGGCACGAGAGTCTGGGATACGTAGTAGGGTCCACACAGAGTTATGACTAATGTCCGCTCAAGGCAATTGGCGTGATAGAAGGCCAGTCCGAAATGCGCGTAGACCTCGCGAATGTGCTCGGACTCTGGGTCAAGTACCACTTGTTGTTCTTCCTTTCGCGTTTCTTTCAGGGACTATCCTGCGAGATCAGGGGCGCACAAATCGAGCTGTCCTATCCAACAGTCTGTCTCTATCCGAATCCAAGTCTACTCAACGCGTTGCGCTCGAGTTCCCCTGTCAGAATATCCTCAGGTGGCATTCGCCGCTTGTTTACGACCTTCAATTCGCCACTAGTCTCGTTGCGTTCCCACCGAGCCGCGCAAATTTCGTCCACCATCACGAAGTCGAGCATGCGTATCATTTCATCTATAGCAACGTGGTATACGCACGTATGCTTGCTACGGTCAGACGCCACGTAGAAACCGTCGAGTCCATTGTCATCGCCGAAGCTAAACACGAACACGAAACTGTGCACGATTTGGTTACAAACCGTCCGAATGCCGATTTCCACAGGTCGTCCAACCTCGAGGTCGTAGCACTCATCGAGGTCATGACGACTCATAAAATCAACGACCCTGCCATTCCACGAGTGTCTTGTCACTCCGACTTGGGTCGACTCCAATTCGTCCGATAGCTTCCGCGAATCGAGGAGCTTGCGAACTGCGTATGCGCTCACGAACAGCTCGCGCTCGACACACGCGAGAGAACTCTCCGACCATCTCCGCTGTAGTTTCCTTCGACAAAGAATCTCGGATTGCCTGCAGAGGAACCGTTTCCACGGGTACGATTCGTATATCATTGACGTTCTCGTGGCCCCCTATCCCGCGACTCTTCATGACAATGCGCCACTCGGCCAGCATCGGAGACGCTCGTGACCAATGGCCACAGCAGCACCCTGCGCTTGAGCTTCCGCTTCGAGCCCAGAAATCGTCCATTCATCCCAGTTCACGAATCACTCGAGGTGCCAAGTCCCAGAACAGCTGCGCCGCATCACAGCGCCCTCGTGATAGATATCGAGAGGAACGCGGCAAAGCAATCCTTGCGATTCGGTCGGACCATGACAACATCCTCTTAGCCTCGCCAGTGTACCTCTCATCCCGGTAACCATCAGCAATCTCTGCTGACGTTCGCAGAATATAGGCGAACAGATCTGCAACTTGGGAGAGAAGGATATGCTTCGAGTCCGCGAAGAATGGCACATCAACAATCACATCCAGGGGTTGCTGCTTCTTGCTTCGGTTGTAGTAGGTGTGTATCCACTCAGGCGGACGATGAATCAACAGCGTAAGGTCCTTCTCTTCCCGTAGTTCGCGGTCAAAGATGAGCACGCTATGTCCCTTGATGCCAGACTGATGTTGGTACTGCTTCTGAACTTGGAGCGCACAATGCATTGCAGCGACGCACCACATTGACCGGCAACCCTCAATTCGGTCGTCCCCTTTCAGATTCTGATAGGAACTTTTGTCTATGGCGCTAAAGACACAGTTGTGCTTTCTCGTCTCCACCCAGTGCAAGACCGCCTCGATCACTTGTGTCCTGGCATTGCCACTCGTGCGGCGCCATACCCCGTTGCCAGAATAGAAGTCTCGAGAATGAAATTCGCTCACGGTTGTGCCAGCCGCTCTGGAGAGAGCCCCAAGCATGTCTCCCCAGTCGTCCTTCGTAATATGCATTCGAGACGCGTCAGCGACAATCCCGGCAACCACCAAGTAGGGCTCACTCCCCATGCCGCTCTCGTCAAAATAGCAGAACTTCACTGCGTCATCCCATTTCCCAACCCTCTAATCGTCTCTTCATAGCAATCAGAGATTGCCACACTATGCATCTCGCGGCCACAAGGAAGGAGCGCGCAACCGACGTAGATGGAAGGAAGAGTCGCCTCACACCTGGCGCGAGGAGCAACAGCTCCTTCACCAATCTAGTCGCAAACGAAGAAAGTGTCAATACATTATGCAAGGCGGTTCATCTTGAACCAGCGCGTTGCAGCAAAGGGAGACTGTCGTACGAAAGAGGAACCGAGCGGCCAGCAAGATGTCAGACAGGTTTGGTGTAGAAATATATCATCGCTATACTATTTGTATGGTATTCACCTACCGGGAGCGATGTTCAACGCCCGCACTTCAAGACGCAGCCACCGCTGTTCTCAGCCGCGGCGAATCCGGACACCTCCTCGGGCTGCCTCCGGACTATCTCTTCCTGACCGGGGATGCCAACTCCGCACTACTGTTGTCACAACTGGTGTTACTGGTCAACACGCACCTCCAACCCCGACGGTTGGGTCTTCAAGAGGCAACACAGACGAACACAGACGGCCAAGGATTGGAACCGACCGACTGATTCGGACGGACACCACGTGCATCGGGACTACTTCTGCGCAGCAATCGCCTGCTGCAGTTTCTCCTCGAAGTCCTTGCGAGGGGGCGAGAAGATATCCAGCACTCTGCAGCCTTCACCGAGCGTAACCCCACTGTGCGGAACCCCACCCGGTATCACAGCCACGTCCCCCGCCCGCACACGGTAGAGTTTGCCGTCAAGGGCCACGTCCATTTCTCCCTCAAGCATCACACACACCTGCTCCTCGGGATGGCTGTGCAGCTTGGCATCAAGGCCTGGCGACAGCCTCATGAAACTCAGTGTCACCTTGTCGGTGGGCACAATCGCAGTGTCCACGCCGGGCCTTAGAACAGCACGGGGGATAGTGTCGATTGCAGTTATCTTCGCTCTGCGCTCCTCCTCGGTTGCTCTTACAAACTCGCTACTCATAGACTGCTCTCTCCTTCGGCCGGCAGCCGTTGCGAACATCTGCTGTCGCCTGCGAGCCTGAACCATACCACACCGGTCGCGCCCTGCCGCGAATCCTCCACCTGTCCGGAGTCAGAGGCATTCCCTGCAGGCGGACTTCCCCCAGCACGCCACGGCGCGATAGAATTGACCCAGAGGTACCTGACATGACTGAGGCGACGATAGGCATCATCGGCGGCAGCGGGCTCTACCAGATTGATGCGATGACGGACGTATCCGAGACCCGGATCGAGACACCCTTCGGGCCACCAAGCGACACGATTGTTCTTGGTACGCTCGAGGGAAAACGAGTCGCGTTCCTCCCACGCCACGGGCGAGGTCACCGCATCAGTCCCAGCGAGATTCCGTTCAGGGCCAACATCTACGCGCTGAAGACGCTCGGCGTTGAACGAATCATCTCGGTGAACGCAGTTGGCAGTCTCAGAGAAGACATGGCTCCCATGGACATCGTCATCCCGGACCAACTCATCGACAGGACCAGGCTGCGAGAGAATACCTTCTTCCAGGGCGGCATCGTGGCGCATGTCGCGTTCGCCGAGCCGTTCTGCGCGGAGATGCGCGGCCTCGTACACGATGCGGCCTCCTCGACCGGCGCGACTGTTCACAGGGCAGGAGTGTATGTCACCATCGAGGGCCCCCAGTTCTCGACACGGGCTGAATCACAGCTATACCGCGCATGGGGGGCGGACATCGTCGGAATGACCGCCCTGCCTGAGGCCAAGCTGGCACGCGAGGCGGAAATCTGCTACGCGGTTGTCGCGTTCGTTACCGACTACGATTGCTGGCATCACGACCTTGAACCGGTGACAACCGAGATGGTGCTCAAGAGCCTCGTGAAGGGCGCCGAGACCGCTCGCACGACCGTCATCCGCGCGGTGAAATCCGTCCCCGACGACAGGACCTGCGCCTGCGCGTCCGCACTGAAGGACGCCATCGTGACTCCGCCATACATGATTCCGGAGCTAGTCAAGCAAGACCTGATGCCCATCGCAGGGCGCTATTTCGCCGACTCTTCCACATGACCGCGCAGCTTTCCTCTCACGCTCAATGGTTGCTCCTCACCGGCCGACCCGGAGCGGGGAAGACAACTGCTATCAGAGAGGCAGTGAAGGGACTCAACATCAGAATCGGCGGTTTCTACACAGAGGAAATCAGGCGTGGAGCGTCACGAATGGGGTTCCAGCTTACGACATTCGACGGCCGAACAGCGGTCTTTGCCCATGCGGACTTCCGCGGCTCGCCGCGCGTGGGACGATACGGGGTACACGTCGACGCATTGAAGGATATCGCAGTTCCCTCGCCCTACAACGCCATCGAGAGCGCTGACCTCATCGTTGTCGATGAGATAGGCAAGATGGAGCTGCTGTGCCAGGAGTTCGTGGACGCACTCGGACTTGCATCGCAGAGCACAAAGCCCCTGTTGGGAACGATACTCAGCTCCCCCCATCCCGTCGCAGAAGGACTCAGGGCAAGCCCGTTTGTCCGGATTCGCGTCGTTCGACCGGAGACGCGACACGTCGTGCTGTTGGAACTGCGGGAATGGCTCAGAGGGATTCTGCAATGCGATTGACTCTCATGCCGTTGGACAGCGTGCCCGCGCCTCTCGTCAAGAAAGTCGCCGCCCGGCTTCGGCGCATCGTCCCCTGGACCATCAAGACCTCGCCCCCTTTGACCTGTCAGCTGGGCGGCAAGCAGCAGGGACAAGTCGACGCACGTGAGGTCCTGCTCCTCCTCCCCGAGGGCGAACGGCACAACGTGCTGACCGTGGGAATCACCGACGATGACCTCATGGTGCCGGGCCTTGACTTCGTGTACGGCCACGCGATGCCCGAGCGTCGCACAGGCGTCGTGTCGCTGCACCGGCTACAATCGGTATCCGGACCCCCTGCTGCAAGGCAGAAGGCTCTGCTGGAGCGAGCCTGCAAGGAAGTTCTCCACGAGGCAGGGCATGTTCTCGACCTCGTCCATTGCCAGGATTTCACGTGCGTCATGCACTACTCCCAGACTCTGCATGACACAGATGCCAAGCGCTGTGCTTTCTGCCCCAAATGCCTGATTGACCTCTCCAGGATGCCTGAGAATGCTGACCGCAGCCGATAGAAGGAGGTGACGATGGATTTCGAGCACAGCGAAGAGGAGAGGCTCTTCAGGGCGGCGGCGCGGGACTTCGTCGGCTCCGAGGTGATTCCTCACGCCGCTCAATGGGAGGAGGAAGCACGATTCCCATGGGACACGTGGCGCCAGCTGGCGGAACTGGGGCTCTGCGGGATGTCACTTCCCGCGGAGTACGGCGGCGGTGGCGGCGGCAAGACCATGCTCTGCATCGCGACCGAGGAACTGGCGTACGGGTCGGCCGGACTTGCTGTCGCGTTCCTCGTGAGCTGTGGTATCGCCATGGACGGTATCTGCAAGCACGGCACGGAAGAACAGAAGAACGAATACATCCCTCGCTGCGCTGGGGGGGAAATCGCGTTCTTCGCGCTCACCGAGCCTGGTGGCGGAAGCGACGTCGGCCCCATGCAGACGCGCTATCGGCCAACAGAGGACGGATACTCGCTTGCCGGAACCAAGACATTCATCACCAATGGAGAGGAGTCCTCTTTCGGCGTCGTGCTTGCCACCAGGGCTCCGGGGGCAGGGCATCGAGGAATCAGCGCTTTCGTCATAGACAAAGACGCACCGGGTCTGTCCACAGGCAAGAAGGAAAAGAAGACGGGGCAACACTGCAGCTCCACCACTGAGATCGTGATGGACGACTGCGTCATTCCCCAACAAGGCCTCCTGGGAAAGGAAGGCCATGGCCTTCGAATCGCTCTCGAAGCCATCGACAGGAGCAGGGTGGCCATTGCCGCACAGGCGCTCGGCATCGCCAGGGCAGCCTACGATGAATCAGTGCGGTATGCGAAGGAGCGGCAGGCATTCGGCAAGGCCCTGGGACAACTGCAGGCGATCCAGTGGATGATAGCGGACATGTCCACGGAACTGGAGGCGGCTCGATTGCTCACCTACAGCGCCGCAAGTCTCATCGACCATGGCGATCTGGCCATACGGGAGTCCGCAATGGCGAAGCTCTACGCGAGTGAGGCAGCGGGGAGGATTTGTCACCGGGCTGTTCAGATATTCGGGGGCTATGGCTACAGTCGCGACACGCCCGTCGAAAGATTCTCGCGTGACCAACGGGTCACGGAGATCTACGAAGGCACGTCCGAGATGCAGAGATGGGCCATCGCTCGCCAGGTCCTGGGAATGAAGTAGCACTTCCCAGAGGTGCATCGTCGCGTTGTTCGCTGTCGTGAGCGCCAATCGTGCTGGTATAATGGCGCTGGCAAGCCAGAAGGAGGTTCAGACTTATGAGGAAAGTAGCGATAGCAGGGGTAGGACACACGCCATTCACCTTCGCAGCAGAGAAGTCGTCTGTCGAGCTCTTCGCAGAAGCAGCGATGGACGCCATCACTGAGTCCGGCCTTACGTCCAAGGACGTTCAAGCGATATATCTGGGCAACGTGCTGGGCGACTTCTCAGAGGGGCAGGCAATGGTCCAGTCATATATTGCCGACGACATCGGAGCCACCAATGTGCCGGCAACCCGGTTCGAGGGAGCGTGTGCCTCGGCGAGCCTTGCGATACGGGACGCGTTCATGTGGGTAGCCTCGGGATTCTACGACATCGTGCTGGCCGGCGGAGTCGAGACCTCGGCCAAGATGGGAACCCCGCTCGCGACACGCACCTTCGCCATGTGCCACGATGCTCACTATGAGTACCCCGTGGGGCTCACCTTCCCCGGGTTCTTCGCAATGCTCGCACACCTCTACACATCGAAGTACGGCGTCTCGCTCGACAGGCTGAAGCACCAGATGGCACAGGTCTCGGTCCAGTCGCACAAATACGGCATTCACAACAAGTACGCCCAGTTCCAGAAAGAGATAACTGTCGACGACGTACTGAAAGGCTTCATGGTGTGCAGCCCACTGCAGCTCCTCGACTGCTGCCCCTTCTCGGACGGGGCTGCGGCGATGATAATCGCCTCGGAGGACGTCGCGAAAAGGCTCACCGACAGGCCTGTGTACATCACAGGCATCGGGCAGGCTTCTTCCGGCAAGCTCAGTGCACAGAAGGACTACGCGCCCAGAATCCGGGCCCGTGAGGTCTCGGCCAAGCAGGCATACGACATGGCGGGCATCGGGCCGGACGACGTTGACGTGTGCGAGTTGCATGACTGCTTCAGCATCGCAAGCATCATCGCCGCAGAGAGCCTCGGCTTCGCGGAATTCGGCAAAGGCGGTGAACTCTGGGAGACCGGCCAGGCGGACCGCGGCGGCAAGGTCGCCATCAACATATCCGGCGGCCTGAAATCCAAGGGGCACCCCATAGGCGCCACAGGCGCATCGCAGGTCGTCGATATCGTGCACCAGATGCGAGGCCAGGTAGAGCCGGAGCGACAGGTTGAGGACGTCAAGATAGGTCTTACCGACACCCTTGGCGGCGACGGCGTGCTGTGCAACATGGTGCTCCAAAAGGGCTGGTAGGAGCCGGAGAGGAGACGAGCTATGGACTACAAACTGACGTTCAAGGAATACAACAAGGCGCTGAAGAAGGGCCGAATCATGGGCCTGAAGTGCAATGACTGCGGCAAGTACACTTGCCCGCCAAAGATAGTGTGCCAGGAGTGCGGCTCGACGAATCTCGAGGCCGTCCAGCTCAAGGGCAGTGGCAAGGTCGTCACATTCACCGTTTCCTACGTTCCGGCCCAGGGCCGGGACGCTGAGGTGCCGTACACGATCGTGATGGTCGAGCTGGAAGAAGGCCCGTGGTTGATGGGCAACCTCACAGACGTGGACCCCAACAAGGTCAACATTGACCTAATCGGCCAGTCCGTTCAGCTGGGTCTCAGGATGAAGACCATCCCTGGCGATCCCTACACGGTTGGCGACAAGGAGGCGGAGGGGTCATTTGCGCGGCCGACATTCGTGTTCGCGTAGCGAGTCGAGTAGAAACACGGAGTGAAGACTACAGCGGAAGAACTGGCAGGGGCACTGCAGCTGCCGGAGGCCTATCCACACAGACCGGAGAGCGTGGGCTTCCAGCAGACCCAGATGTCCCTGCTCTTCTTTGCCGGGGACTACGTCTACAAGGTCAAAAAGCCCGTCAACCTCGGCTATCTCGACTACTCGACGCTATCCGACCGCCATCGCCTCTGCCTGCGTGAAGTGGAGCTGAACCGGCGGCTCTGTGTGGACGTGTACCTTGGCGTTGTTCCGATAGTCCGGCAGAGCGGGCACCTCCTGGTGGAGCACGAAGGTGAGCCGGTCGAATACGCCGTCAAGATGCGGAGGCTGCCGCAGGACAGAATGCTCGACACACTGCTCTCACGCAAGCTCGCAACCGCCGGGATGATGGAGGCCACAGCTCTCAAGGTGGCAGCGTTTCATGAGAAGAGCGAGACAAGCGACGAGGTCGCCGCATTCGGAGGCATCACCACCATCAGGCAGAACACCGATGAGAATTTCGAACAGACCGCGCCGAACATCGGAACGACCATCACCGTGGCCAACCACGAGATGATACGTGCGTTCACGAACGGGTTCATCGAGACAAACGCGCCGCTCTTCTCCGAGAGGGTCAGGGGCGGCAGAATCCGGGACTGTCACGGCGACCTGCACGCAGCGCACATCTGCATGACGGACGACATCTGCATATACGACTGTATCGAGTTCAACGACCGGTTCAGGTATGGAGATGTGGCCTCCGAGGTCGCCTTCCTCGCTATGGACCTGGACCGTCTCGGTCGCCAGGACCTCTCCCGGACCTTCGTGAGCGCCTACCAGCGGGCATCGGCAGACGAGGGCATCGAGGCCCTTATCCCCTTCTACAAATGCTACAGGGCCTTCGTGAGAGGCAAGGTCGAGGGCTTCAAGCTCGCCGACCCGCTGATGCCGGAAGAGGAGAGGCGGGCTGCGAGGCGACTCGCCCGCAGGTACTTCCACCTGGCAGCCGGCTACGCCAGCGGCAAGGGACTGCTCGTTGTCATGTCCGGACTCACAGGCAGCGGAAAGAGCACAGTTGCCGGCGAGTTGCGCGAACTGCTCGGGTGTGAATTGATATCGTCCGATGTCGTGCGGAAGCAGCTTGCAGGGCTCTCGCCGACAGACCGCAGATATGAGCCATTTGGAGAGGGCATATACTCCGAGGCCTGGACAGAGCGCACATATGAGGAGATGCTGAGGCAGGCGCGGTCGGTGCTCTCCACAGGAGGCTGTGCTATTCTGGATGCGGCGTTCCTGCGCGAAGAAGAAAGGGAACGTGCTAGGCAAGTCGCCGAGCAGGCTTCCGCGCGCGTTCTCCTGGTCGAGTGCGTCGCGCCGTACGAAGTCATGGTTGAAAGACTGGTCAAGCGCCAGGCAGGAAACTCTCTGTCAGACGGGCGACCAGAGATACTCGACGGGCAGATTCGTTCCCGTGAGACCGTGGCCGGGCTCAGTAATCAGGAACACGTGACCATCGACACGGCATGCGACCCGGCTGACCTCGTGGAGGAGATATGGAGAAAGATTTGAACAACATGAAATACGACATCAAGAACCTTGAGCTTGCCGGCAGCGGCCAGATGAGAATCGACTGGGCGGCCCGGGATATGCCCGTATTGAGGGGCATACGGGAGCGGTTCCACCGCGAGAGGCCACTCGAGGGAATGAGGTTGTCTGCGTGCCTCCACGTCACAACCGAGACAGCGAACCTCATGCTGGCACTGCGCGAAGGGGGAGCCGACGTGCTCCTCTGTGCGTCAAACCCCCTCAGTACACAGGACGATGTGGCAGCGGCGCTCGTAGCGCACGGCATTCCTGTCCACGCCATCTGTGGCGAGGATAACGAGGTCTACTACAGGCACCTAATCGCCGCTATCGAGCACGAGCCGGACATCACCATGGACGACGGGGCCGACGTGGTCTCCACTTTGCATCAGAAGTACTCCCACCTGCTGCCTCGACTCCTCGGCGGAACCGAGGAGACCACCACCGGCGTGATTCGCCTGCGTAACATGGCGCGCCAGGGAAAGCTCGCGTACCCCGTCATAGCCGTCAACGATGCCCAGACCAAGCATTTCTTTGACAACCGCTACGGCACCGGGCAAAGCACGATTGACGGCGTTACACGCGCCACGAATCTCCTGTGGGCCGGCCAACACGTCGTCGTGTGCGGCTACGGCTGGTGCGGGCGCGGCATCGCCAGTCGGGCACGGGGCATGGGGAGCCACGTGATCGTCACCGAGGTAGCCCCCATCCCTGCCCTGGAAGCAGCCATGGACGGCTTCGATGTCATGCCGCTCCAAGACGCTTGCCCGGTGGGCGACATATTCATCACCGCTACCGGTAACACAAGCGTCATCGACAGTGCGCATTTCGCGCGAATGAAAGACGGGGCCATACTCGCCAACAGCGGGCACTTCGACGTCGAGGTTGACGTCATAGCCCTCCGCGAAATGGCCACGGAGGTCTCCACCGTGAGGCCGCTCGTCGAGGAGTACCGCCTTACCGATGGACGCCGCATCTACCTGCTGGCGGAAGGAAGGTTGGTCAATCTGGCGGCGGCGGAGGGGCATCCGGCCAGCGTCATGGACATGAGCTTCGCCAACCAGGCGCTCTCAGCCGAATACCTCGTGAAGAGACGCGGGGAACTTGCCCCGGACGTCTACACCGTCCCGTTGGAGATCGATGAAGAGATCGGGAGGCTCAAGTTGCTCTCGATGAACATCCAGATAGACAAGCTGACGGAGGAGCAGTCACGCTACCTCGCCAGCTGGGAATCCGGCACCTAGTACGGGAAGGAGACACAATGCCAAACAGCTTCAAGTCCTCGGAATCGTATCTGATTAGCTCGGAATCCGTCACGGAAGGGCATCCGGACAAGCTTTGCGACCAGATCTCCGACGCCATCCTCGACGCGATGCTCGCTGGAGACCCTCACGCCCACGTGGCATGCGAGGTCGCGGCGGCAATGGGAATGGTCTTCGTCCTGGGAGAGGTGACTTGTGACACCTATGTGGAGATACCCGAAGTGGTCCGGAATGTAATCCGCGAGGTCGGTTACACGAAGCCCGAGTACGGGTTCGACTACCGCACCTGCGGCGTGCTGGTCTCTCTCAACCAGCAGTCGCCCGATATCGCCGCCGGCGTGAAGGAATCGCTGGAAGTACGCACGTCCGAGACGGCGGATGCCGTACTGGATGGAACGGGTGCAGGCGACCAGGGCATGATGGTGGGATTCGCCTGCCGCGAGACTCCCGAATTGATGCCTCTGCCTATCTCGCTGGCACACAAGCTATGCAGGCGCCTGGCCGAGGTCCGCAAGGATGGCACGCTGCCCTACCTGCGTCCTGACGGCAAGTCTCAGGTCACAGTCGAGTATGAGCATGGCAAGCCAAAGCGCGTGGTGAACATCGTCATCGCAGCACAGCACGACCCCGGAGTCGAGCGGCCGACCATCGAGCGCGATGTGAAGCGCCATGTAGTGGAACCCGTCATCCCTCCTGAGTTCATGACAGCTGACACCCCGCTGTTCGTGAACAGCGCGGGGCAGTTCGTGATAGGCGGCCCCGTGAGCGATACCGGCTTCACCGGCAGGAAAATCATTGTCGACTCGTACGGCACCGTGTGCCCGCACGGAGGCGGAGCTTTCTCAGGCAAAGACCCCACGAAGGTGGACCGTTCGGCCGCCTACATGGCGCGCTATGCAGCCAAGAACGTGGTAGCTGCGGGCCTGGCCGATAGGGTCCAGCTACAGGTGGCCTACACCATTGGCAAGTCCCTTCCACTCTCGTTGTCCGTTGAGACACTTGGCACTGGGAAGGTGCCCGACACCGTCATCCAGGACCTCGTTCAGAAACACTTTGACTTCAGGCCCGAGGCAATAATCCAGTATCTGGGCCTCCGAAATCCCCAGTACCGTCAGGTCGCAGCGTACGGTCACTTCGGTAGACCCGATATCGACCTGCCGTGGGAGCGAACCGACAAGGCCGACATACTGCGAAGCGAAGCGGGAGTGTAACGATGGCAAGCCCGATCAAGTTCGGCACCGACGGCTGGCGTGCAGTCATCGCAGAGGATTTCACGTTCGACAACGTGCGCATATGCACCCGGGCGGTTGCCGCCTACCTGGACAGAAGCGCAGGCCCCGGGGCGCGTATCGTGGTCGGCTACGACACGCGATTCGCGTCTGAGGACTTCGCCGCCGCCGTGGCCGAAGTACTGGCGGCCAATGGCGTGCACGTGTACCTCAGCACAACCGCAGTGCCCACCCCTGTCGTGAGCCACGCCGTCGTGGACCTCAAGGCGAACGGCGGAGTGGTCATCACCGCCAGCCACAACCCGGGCCAGTGGAATGGCTTCAAGTACAAGGGGCCCGACGGTTCGAGTGCGGCAGTCGAGGTGATTGCCGAGATTGAGCGTGAGATAGCCGCGCTGACGGAACAACAGGGGGCAACTCCCGTCAAGCGCCTGGCATTGGAGGATGCCATCCGGCAGGGGCTCGTCGAGATGTATGACCCCCTTCCTTCGTACCTTGACCAGCTCCGACGCCTCGTCGATGTCGAGGCCATCCGGAACATGCAGGGCACAGTGGTCGTCGACTCGATGTTCGGCGTGGGCGCCGGATTGTTCCAGAGAATTCTCGGGGGAAAGACCGTGCAGGTCGATGAGCTGAACGGCGAGAGAAACCCCTCGTTCCCGGGAATACGACCCGAGCCAATCGGCCCCAATCTGGGGAAGCTCTGCCGACACGTGCCGGCAGTTGGCGCGTCCGTCGGTATCGCCACCGACGGCGATGCGGACCGCCTGGGCATCGTCGACGAAGAAGGGCATTTCCTCAACCAGCACGAGGTGTTCGCCCTGCTGTGTCTCTACCTCCTGGAGGTCCGTGGTGAGCGTGGCTACATCATCCGCTCGGTGACCACGACCGAGATGATTTCGACGCTCGGCCGAATCTTCGATGTGCCCGTCATTGTGACGGCGGTCGGCTTCAAGTACGTGGCACCACTCATGCTCGAACACGACGCAATGGTGGGGGGCGAAGAGAGCGGCGGCTACGGTTTTCGCGGGCATATCCCCGAGAGAGACGGCATCCTGGCCGGACTCTTCTTCCTCGACATGATTCGTCAGACCGGCAAGACCCCGTCCGCGCTTCTGGTACACCTGTATGAGATGGTCGGCACCCATCACTACGATCGCCTGGACATCGAACTGAGCGCACAGGACCATTCACGCATCTCGGACGCGCTGACGGGTCTCAACCCATCGGCACTGGGAGAGGCGCATGTGCAGGGTGTCGATCGCACGGACGGCGTCAGGCTGGTCCTGCGAGATGGAGCGTGGGTGCTCTACAGGCTCTCCGGAACCGAACCCCTGCTCCGTATCTACGCCGAGGCGGAGAGTCCCGAGAGGGTGCAGCATCTCATAGCGGATGCGGGTTCGCTCCTCGGAGTTTCGCGCGGCTGACAGCAACGGGCTCTGCCACAGGGCAGGCTGCGCATCTCAGGCAGCTCTGGAACCGCAAACACTCACCAACAGGAAGGGAAAACCGTTCGTTCCTGCCGTGAGCCCCGTCCTCAGACACAGACTGCTACAGAGGCATAGCAGCAACACGGGGAAAGAGGCTGACGGAGCGAAACCCCGGGTGTGGACTGAGAGCTGGCGGAGGGAGCGGGATTCGAACCCGCGACCCCGATTTCTCGGAGTAACCGCTTAGCAGGCGGCCGCACTAGACCTCTATGCGATCCCTCCGTGCGTTGACGTGCGAACACTCGTATTATGCCACAGGCCACACACCCAGACCAAGCGTTGAGAAACGTCCGGCTCAAGGATGAACGCATGCAACAGGCCAATCCCAGGAGACTGTCGGAGAAACAGCCTCCTCGGCATTGGTACGAAAGGAGCATCTCGGCCACGGGGCGCAGTCGACACGCCACTCATTACCACCATTCACGGTCGAGTCCCCTGGTGTAGGGGCGGACCTCCGTGTCCGCCCGCCACGGGTTTGCGCACCGGTCGACGGTTGGTTGCACCAACATCTCCACCTGCATCCATCGACCCCACCACGGGCAGGCGCAGAGGCCTGCCCCTACATTCGGACCGCCTCGCGTCCACCGGGCACGTGCAACGTGCCCCATTCCGCGCTTCGCGCACTCCCTGCCTTCGTGAAGTGGCGCGCCAATCCTGCCCTACGCTGTG
>JAUVZB010000014.1 GCA_030602785.1 Dehalococcoidia bacterium | reverse complement strand
AGGGAGTAGCGGTCTCTTCCAGGTCACCGACTATCTTGAAGCCCAGGCGATCCGATGGCTTTCTCATTGTCACCTCCTGGGTGACAACTTACCACGTGTGGTTCATAGCTGCACATGCTCTCCAATCCACGGATTACGGCGATGCTTGTTAACGGTCTACGATTCTGTCCTCCCCTAAGCGTTCAGCGAAAATGTCCGCATGCAGGAGATGGTGATGTTGAACAGGAAGGGGTGGAAGAGGCCGGTGACCACGAGCCCAAGCGTAGCCGTAGGGGCGAGGCATGCCTCGCCCGTCGGGTTGTGTGCCGTTCACGGTTGTGTTGACCTTTGCGGCGTTGCGTGACTCCTGTGTAGGGGCGGACCTCCGTGTCCGCCCGCAGGGTAGTGTGTCGTTCAAGGCTGTGTTGACCTCTGCGGCGTTGTGTGACTCCTGTGTAGGGGCGGACGTCCGTGTCCGCCCGCACGGTTGTGTTGACCTTTGCGGCGTTGCGTGACTCCTGTGTAGGGGCGGACCTCCGTGTCCGCCCGCACGGTTGTGTTGACCTTTGCGGCGTTGCGTGACTCCTGTGTAGGGGCGGACCTCCGTGTCCGCCCGCACGGTTGTGTGCCGTTCACGGTTGTGTTGACCGTTGCGGCGTTGCGTGGCTCCTGTGTAGGGGCGGACCTCCGTGTCCGCCCGCAGGGTAGTGTGCCGTTCACGGTTGTGTTGACCTTTGCGGCGTTGCGTGACGACATGGCGACGGGCCAGGCATGCCAGGCCCCTACATTCGAAACCACCCCACCACACCACCACGGGCGGACACAGAGGTCCGCCCCTACGTGACAAACCATGCCCGACGGGCGGACACAGAGGTCCGCCCCTACAATGGACCGCCCTCCCGGGCCAACCGGGTGGGTGGTGAAGGCGGCCGCGGTCACATGCCGCCACCGGGCAGAGGTGACACGATCGCTGACCGCTTAAGCGGACACTATCGCTGGACAGCAACATAGGTGTCACGATGCTCAGTTGCGCGAGAGGACTGGCCTCCGGCGCCCGGCCCATCTCGCTCCGTGCAACCCGCATAGGCCCATGCTATACTTCGCGCGACTCGCCTCTTCGCGCCGGGCCGGACGCCGTGCAGATGTTGGGCGAGGAGGCCCTGCCCTCCCTCTTTGAGGAGAAGGAAGTCCCGACCATGCAAGAAGGCAGCAGCGCGGAGAAGCTCCTCGCCCTCTTCAGGGATACCGTTCTGCCCCTTGCTGACGCCTATCTGGCGACTCGTAGAGCCCTCCTCTGGGAGCCACAAGAGCAGGTCCTCGCTGCCGGTGCGAGAAGCTACGCACTGGCCCACATTGAGAACATCTTCCTCGTTGGCGCCGGTAAGGCCGGTGTCCAAATGGCCAGGGCGGTCACCGACGTGCTCAAGCAAGATGCCCGCCTGTGGGCCAAGTTCGTGGGCGGCACCCTCAACGTCTACAGAGACCAGGCTGACGCCAGGATTCCGAAGGCCAGACTCTTCGCCGCCGACCACCCCAACCCCAACGATGCCAGCGTCCAGGGCGCCAGGGCGGCCCTGGAGCTGCTTTCAGCAGCCTCTTCCAACGACCTCGTAGTGGCCCTGATTTCCGGCGGAGGCTCATCTCTGCTCTCCCTCCCACAGGAGGGAATCTCCCTTGAGGATTTCCGCGCGACCAATCGCGTTCTGGTCACGGGCGGGCCAACCATTCAGGAAATCAACACCGTGAGGAAGCACCTGTCCCGGGTGAAGGGAGGGCGGCTCCGCATGGCGGCGCCCCGGGCCGAGTTCCTGACGCTTGTCCTGTCAGACGTCATTGGAGACGACCTGTCCAGCATCGCTTCAGGACCTACCGTGCCTGACCCGACGACGTATCGCGACGCCGTTCGCGTCCTGGAAAACCACGGTCTCTGGGAGCGCATCCCCGAGGCATCCCGCGCGTGCCTGCTGCGTGGCGACCCGGACGAGGACTCCAGGGCCAGCCTGTGGCGAGACCAACTGATGCCGCGCACGCAGAGTATCGTCGTCGCTTCCAACGCAGTGCTGCTAGACTCCCTCTTGAAAGAACTCTCCCTTGCCCAACACCGGGACCTGGCCGCATGCGTGCACCTGGAGCAGAAGCCCGTCACGGGCCCGGTCGAGGAAGCCCTGGAACAGCATTACAGCCACGCCGTTGGGCTGGCTGCAGGCTCCGCGCATCCCACGCTCGTGCTATGCGGAGGAGAGCCGATTGTCACCGTCCCCGGGCATGCACACGGAACAGGTGGCCGCATGCTTCACTACGCGCTGCTGGCGGCAACCAGGATTGCGGGCACGCCTTGGGCAGTGTTGGCATCGGGGACCGATGGCATTGACGGCACTTCGCCGGCAGCGGGGGCAGTCGTAACCGGAGACACTCTGCGCCTCGCGGAACAGCACGGACTCACCCCGGCAGAGTATCTTGACTCCTACGACTCGTATGGCTTCTTCAGAGACATGGAGGCACGGACAGGCGAGAAGTTCCTGAACATTACGGGCCCGACAGGCACTAATGTGAATGATATAATGGTCTGGCTGTGTGAAACATAACGCTTTCCGGAAAGGAGAATCATGGAGAGAACCGCAATCGTACTGAACGGCAAGGACAACGTAGCTACCGCACTTGCAGACCTGAGCGCGGGCGACAGCGTCGCGCTGGAGGTAGACAAGAACCAGTTGTCGGTGAAGCTTGTGAACTCGATACTGTTCGGTCACAAGTTCAGCCTTGTCGACATCAAGCTCGGCTCAAGTATCCTGAAATATGGTGAGGTCATCGGGGAGGCAACGAAAGACATCAAGGCAGGAGAACACGTGCACGTTCACAACGTGGCAAGCACCCGTGGGCGCGGCGATGTGGTGAAGGAAGCAGCAAAGTGAGCTTCTGGGGCTACCCTCGCTCCGATGGCTCCGTTGGCACCCGGAATTATGTGGCAGTGATTCCGACGGTGGTGTGCTCGGCCGCTACCGCGCGGCAGATAAGCGACAACGTCAAGGGCACGGTGCCCTTTCTGCACCACCAGGGATGTGCACTCGCTCCGTATGACCTCGAGCTCGTCAACCGGACATTCACCAACCTCGCCCTGAACCCGAACATCGCGGCCGTCGTGCTCGTCAGCCTGGGTTGCGAGCCAATCGATGTCGATGGCATCGCTGAGGCCATCGCGCAATCAGGGAAGCCCGTCGAAAAGCTCGTGATACAGCAGGTGGGTGGCACGATTGCCACCGTTGAGAAGGGCGTGCGCATCGCCCGCCACATGGTGAGCGACGCCTCACTGGTGAAGAGGGAACAGTTCGACGAGTCGAGGCTGATGTTCGGTTCGGAGTGTGGCGGCTCGGATACAACATCCGGCCTGGGGGCCAACCCTGCAATCGGCTCCGCCTTCGACATCCTCGTCAAGAAGGGCGGCAGCGCGGTATTCAGCGAAACGACAGAGTTCATCGGGGCCGAGCATCTTCTGGCGCAGCGTGCCGTGACCCCGGAGGTCGGGAAGCAGATAACGGACATGGTGCGCCGCTACGAGGAGCGCTTCCTTGAGAAGGGCGTGGACATGAGGGGCACCAACCCCACGAAGGGCAACATCGAGGGAGGGCTGACCTCTATCGAAGAGAAGTCCCTCGGGGCCATCTCGAAGGGCGGCAGTCAGCCCATCCAGGAGATGTACGAGTACGGAGAGCGGCCAAAGAAGGGCGGCCTGTCCATCGTTGATGGTCCGGGCTACGACGCCCCCTCGTTGACGGCGCTTGCCGCGGCGGGCTCGACTGTCATGTTCTTCTCGACAGGAAGAGGAACTCCTCTTGGCTCGCCATTCGTCCCGGTCATCAAGGTCACTGCCAACGGCCCCACTTATGAGAAAATGAAGGACAACATGGATTTCTACGTGGACCTTGCCAGCAAGGACCACATGAAGGAGATAGGCGAGGCCCTGTATGCGGAGGCACTCGAGGTCGCGTCCGGCAAGCAGACGAAGGCTGAGATACTCGACCAGTCAAGCTATAATGGAATCTTCATCGTAGGCCCACTCGCGTAGCGATATGTGGCAGCAGGAGGAACAATGAGCGAAACGAAGAAAGTCACCCTTCCGATACTGGCATGGTACGGCGACACCGAGCTTGAGGTCGATTTTCCGGCCTCCTGGGATGTCACCGTCTGCAACATGAAAGGCGAGGGAACCCCTCCCCTGGATGACGCAGGCTTCCGAAAGGCGTTTGCGAACCCCATCGGCACTAAGACCATTCGAGAGATGGCAAGGGGCAAGAAAGAGGTCGTAATCCTGTTCGACGACATGTCCAGGGGCACTCCCTCTGCGGACATCGTCCCTTACGTCCTTGAGGAGCTGGCCGCAGCAGGCATCAAGGATGGCCAGATCCGGTTCGTGGCCGCCATTGGCGCCCACGGCTCGATGACCGCCATCGACTTCACCAAGAAACTGGGCTCGGACGTCATGGCCCGGTTCCCGGTCTACAACCACAACCCTTACGAGAATTGCACATCCGTCGGCCCCAGCCCGCAGGGCATCCCGATGCAGTTCAACGCCGAAGTGATGATGTGCGACCTGAAGATCGGCATCGGCGCCATCGTCCCTCACCCCATGAGCGGCTACGGCGGCGGCAGCAAGATAATCCTGCCCGGCGTGGCGTCCATCACCACCATTGACCTGAATCACACGCGCCTCGGCCCCAGCGAGACCTGTGGAATAGGCAAGTACGAGGGCAATATCCTCAAGCTCGACATGAACGATGCGGCCCGCATGGCCGGCCTTGACGTGAAGGTCGACTGCATCTTCAACCTGAAGCGGCAGGTCACCCACCTGTTCGTGGGAGATGTCGTGGACGAACATGTTGCAGGCGTGAAGGTCGCGAAGGATTTCTACGCCTCTGACATGGTAGAGGACTGCGACATCGTCGTGGCCAACTGCTTTGCGAAAGCCAACGAGATGGTGCTCGCACCCTACGTAGCCACCCCCTTGCTCAAGCAGAGCGGAGGAGACTTCGTGATAGTGGTTGTCACACCCGAGGGACAGATCAACCACTACTGGAGCAGGAGCTTCGGCAAGAACCTGGGAGGAAGGAATTTCGCGCCCAAGACCGAACTCCCGGCGAACACTAAGAGACTCACCGTCATGCAGCCATACCCTGACTACGTCGGCGGTGACTGGGTGGCGCCCTACGACCAGATCAACTTCACCAGGAACTGGCCTGACACGATTGAATCGCTCAAGGCCACATACGGGGACAAGGCAAAGGTCGCGGTTATCCCCGACGTCACGGTCCAGTACTTCCCCGAGTAGGTTCCCGCGCGTCCACCCGACTTGAAGGAACGCTGTGCCTTCGGGAACCCTTGGGGTTCCCGAAGGCCTTCTGCTGCTCGATGAAGATCAACTCGGCATCTGGTCCTGCGGCGCCACCGAAAACAGGCTGCCCGCGCAGGTCTTTCTTCCTCGCCCCGGGCTTGTGACGTGGGACACTTCCCCTTCCCCCTATGTATCGCCGCAATCTCCTCTGCTACAATACTGGCGCGCCCGCCGCATCGACAGATTTCGCTCGGCAAGGAGGTCAGATGGCACTCAGCAAACAGCAGATAGAGCAAATCTCCAGCGAACTAGTTGAGGCTGAGAAGTCCTGTCTGCCCATAGTCGCCCTCACAGACAGATTCAAGGAAGTAGCCTACGAGGACGCCTATGCAGTCCAGTTGACGACCTTCGACACGAAGGTGAAATCGGGCGCCGTCATCGTGGGGAAGAAGATTGGGCTGACGAGCAAGCCCATGCAGGACCAGTTCGGTATACGAGAGCCGGACTACGGCATGATAGTCGACCAGATGGTTGTCCGCGAAGGAGCCCCCCTGCAGATGAGCAGTCTCATCCTGCCGAGAATCGAGCCCGAAATAGCGTTTCTGCTGAAGAGCGACCTGAAAGGGCCGGGGGTCAACGTCGCGCAGGTCCTCGATGCGACGGAGGGCGTCCTCCCCGCGTTCGAGGTGATTGACAGCCGGTTCAAGGACTGGAAGATAACGGTCAAAGACTCCATCGCGGACAACGCGTCAGCTGCCACGATGATACTTGGCGGCAAACTGACATCAATCAAGGACCTCGACCTGCGGCTGATTGGCCTGGTGCTGGAGAAGAACGGCGAGGTTGTCAGCACGGGAGCCGGCGCTGCCGTACTCGGCAACCCGGCAGAGTCCGTTGCGTGGCTCGTGAACAAGCTGGCCGAGTTCGATATCAGTCTCAAGAAGGGCGAGTTCGTGATGTCAGGCAGCCTCGTGAAGGCGGTGCCGGTTGAAGCAGGAGCGTCCTTCCGAGCGACGTTCGACCGCCTCGGCTCCGTGTCGGTCCGTTTCGAGTAGTCAACATGCCGGACAGGCATATTCCGCAAGTGAATGCCACATCAGGATAGGGGGACAAGATGCCGAATATCGCCAAACTTGCAGCGGGGTCATGCTACCTCCTGCAGGGAAACGAAGCCATCGCCAGGGGGGCGCTCGAGGCAGGCGTCCAGTACTCGGCTGCCTACCCCGGCACGCCTTCCACCGAGATTCTCACGAATCTGGCTGCAGTAGCCAAAGAAACCGGGATTCACGCCGAGTGGTCAACAAATGAGAAGGTCGCCGCAGAGGCAGCGCTGGCCGCTACCTACGCCGGTCTTCGCGCCATCAGCTCGATGAAGAACGCCGGCCTCAACGTGGCCATGGATACGCTCCAGCATATCAACCTGGCCACGCTGGGAGATCAGGGCGGCGCCATGCTCGTCGTAGTGGCCGACGACCCGCAGTCACACGCCAGCGGCGACGAGGAAGATACCCGCTGGGTGGCCCAGATGGCGAATGCGCCACTCCTGGAGCCCTCGAGTTTTCAAGAAGCATATGAGATGACGAAGTACCTCTTCGACCTCTCCGAGGAGTTCAATATCTTCTGCTGGCTGCGCGACTACACCCGACTGGCTCACTCCCGGGGCAGAGTACAAGTTGGCGAGTACAAGAAAGCTACGAAGAAGCCGAAGTACGACACGACCAAGGTATTCACGCCCTACATCGCGCCTCCGAAGCACGCCATCCTCGTGGAGAAGATGGCCAAGATTCGCGAGCGCTCCGAGGAGTCCCCCTTCAACACATACAACGGGCCCGAGAAGCCGGAACTCCTCATCATCTGCAGCGGCAGCGGCGAGCCCTGCTCGCTGGACGCCATAGAGGAGCTTGGTCTGGGTAGTCGAGTCGGAATGCTGAAGCTGGGGACACTGTGGCCATTCCCGTCCCGTCTGGTGGTCTCCCACATCGAGAAGGCCAAACAGGTCCTCATTGTCGAGGAAGTTGACCCGTACGTCGAGACTCACGCCAAGGAGGCCGTCGCAGAGGCGAGACTCGCGGACGCTCCCGAGATTCTCGGCAAGGCCTCGGGACACATGAGCTACATCGGCGAGAACAACCCCGACAAGGTCATAGCCGCACTGTGCAAGGTCTTTGGTCTCGAATATGCGGCGCGCGATGCCGACTACCAGAAGAGAATCAACGAAGTCATCAAACCTATGGTGGCCAGTCGAGGACTCATCTGGTGCCCGGGTTGCCCCCACAGGGCGACCTTCCTGTCCATCGGCAACGCCATCAAGCGCGATGGTCGAAGCGCAGTTGTCACAAGCGACATCGGGTGCTACACGATGGATGTATTCCCGGACGGCCCCCAGGTGGCCAACACCCTCCACTGCATGGGTGGCGGTGTCGGTGAAGCCTGCGGATTCGGCCAGTTGGGCGATCTGGGCTTCGACCAGCCGGTCATAGGCATCTGCGGCGACTCTACGTTCTTCCATGGCTCCATACCGGCTCTCATAAACGCGGCCTACAATAAGTCCAACATGACTCTCATCCTGCTCGACAATGCAATCACGGCGATGACCGGCTTCCAGCCTCACGCAGGGAGCGGAAGAACCGCGACCCAGGAGGCCACTCCTACGGTGGATGCGGAAGCGCTGTGTCGCACCCTTGGCTGCCGCGTAGAGGTGGTCGACCCGTTCGATACGAAGGCAACGACTGCCAAGCTTCAGGAGTTGCTCAAGGACGACAAAGGCATCAAAGTCCTGATTGTCCGGCGCAAGTGCGAGCTGCTCCGCATGCGTCAGGAAAGAAAGCATCCGTACAAGATGTGGGTCGACACCGAGAAGTGCATTGGCGACAAGTGCGGCTTTTGCTACCGCATACTGCGCTGCCCCGGAATCGGCTACGACAAGACGACTGGGAAGGCCAAGATCCAGGAGGCCCTTTGCGTCGGGTGTGGTCTCTGCGCCGACCTGTGCCCCAGCAAGGCGATCGTGAAGGAGGAACTCGCATAATGGCTATCACTGCTGATCCCCTGAACCTCGTCATCTGCGGAGTGGGAGGACAGGGCAATATCCTCCTTTCGGGAATCGTTGGTGGCGCCTACCTCAAGAAGGGCTACTACGTCACCATCGGGGAGACGTTCGGCGCGGCCCAACGCGGTGGCGCGGTCTTCAGCACCGTGCGCGTCTCCAAGAAGAGAGAGGCTGGCCCTCTCATGCCCGAGGGCCATGCCAATCTCATCTTGGGCCTCGAGCCCCTTGAGACCCTGCGGCTCCTGGAGAAGTACGGCAACCCGGAGACTGTCTGCATCAGCAATACCTATCCCGTCATCCCCGCCAGCGTTTCAGCCGCCAAGGAGAGCTACCCTGACATCGAGCCCCTCAAGAAGGCGGTCACAGACATGTCCGCGGCAGCCTGGTTTGTCGACGCAACGAGCATTGCCCTTGAGTTGAACGCCCCCATCGCGATGAACATCGTCATGGTCGGCGCCCTCCTCGGGACTGGACAGCTATCTCTCAACGTCGAGGACATCAAGGCGGAACTGCGGGACAACCTGCCGCCGGACCGGCTCGAACTCAACTTCGAGGCACTGTCAAGGGGCATCAAGGCCGTCTCATAGGCGGACCCGGGCGTTGACACAGCGTATCTAAGCAGTCGTGTACAAGGCACCGAGAGGGACTACCGACATACTGCCTGGCGAGCAGGCATACTGGGCTCACGTGCAGCAGCGCGCTGCAGAGGTGTGCCTGCTCTACGGTTACGAGCGAATCGACACTCCGGCTTTCGAGGACTACGGACTCTTCGCGCGTACCGATGCGGAGGGGACCGACCTTGTGGAGAAGGAGATGTATATCTTCGAAGACCGGGGCGGGCAGAAGCTCGCGCTCAGGGCCGAGAACACGGCTCCCGTATGCCGGGCGTATGTGGAACACGGTCTCTTCAACCTCTCGCAGCCGGTGCGCCTCTACTACATCGGGCCCACTTTTCGCTACGAGCGTCCCCAGGCGGGAAGGTACCGCCAGCATCACCAGTTCGGCTGCGAGGCGCTCGGCGACGCCTCGCCAATACTCGACGTCGAGGTTATCGAGCTCGCCATACGCTTCCTGGAGTCGCTTGGCCTGACACGGCTCTCAGTGCTGCTCAACAGCATCGGGTGCCGTGAATGTCAACCCGCCTACGTCGAGGTGCTCCAGCAATACTACCAGGCATTCTCCGCCGATGTGTGTTCCGACTGCCGGGTTCGCATGGTGAGGAACCCCTTGAGACTGCTCGACTGCAAGCAGTCCGCGTGCAAACGTATCGTAGACGCTGCGCCGCACATCTCCGATTACCTCTGTCCCGAGTGCAAGGACCACTTCCGCGAGGTTCAGGAACAGCTAAAGGTTCTCGGAATTCCTTTCGCGCTCAACCACACTCTCGTGCGGGGACTCGACTACTACACCAGAACGGTTTTCGAGATTCTGCCTCAGCGCCAGGGGAGCCAGAGCGCCATCGTGGGCGGGGGCCGATATGACGGATTGATTGAGCAAATCGGCGGCAAGCCCACGCCTGCCGTGGGCTTCGCCATGGGCCTGGAGCGAGTAATTCTCAACATCAAGGAACAGGGACTCGATGTGCCCGTGCCTCCAGGGCCGCGCGTCTATATTGCGCACGTGGGCACGCCGGCCCGGCAGACAGCCGTCAGCCTGGCAAGAAGGCTGAGGGGGGCAGGTATCGGCGTTTTGGCTTCCACGGGCACCAAGAGCTTCAAGGCGCAGCTTCGTCAGGCCAACTCCCTGGGGGTGACATACACGATAATCCTGGGAGACAACGAAGTTGAGGCGCGCACGGCTGTCGTCCGGGACATGGCACGCAACGAGCAATCGACGCTGCCTCAGGACGAACTGGTTGAACACCTCGGCAGGCCTGTTGACTGCTCACCGGATAGCGCTTCCTCGTAGCTGAATCCTTCCCAAATGTGGTACAATTTGCTAGTGTCTCCAGCTACGTTGTCCACACTCCTCCAACCCGGGACCCTAATGGCCGTCTGCCCACAAGCCCCAATGCCACCCGGCAATCACAGAGGTGCGTCTCGACATGTCTGCTGCTGAGAACGGGAATCCTCGCCCCAGGGACTATACGTCCCGCGACATTCAGATACTTGACGAGATTGAGGCTGTCCGCCTCCGTCCCGGCATGTACATAGGCGGGACGGGGTTCGAGGGCCTCCAGCACCTCCTGTACGAGATTGCCTACAACAGCCTCGACGAAGCGATGGCGGGCTATTGCGACAGCATAGAGGTCACAATACACCCGGACAACTCCATCACCGTGCGGGACAATGGTCGTGGCATCCCTGTCGAGCTCATTCCGTCCACAGACATCACTGCGCTCGAAGCAGTCATGACGCGGCTCCATGCCGGCGGCAAGTTCGGCAACCACCTCTACAGCGTATCCAGTGGCCTCCACGGGGTCGGTGCCTCGGTCGTGAACGCCCTCTCAAGTCGCACCCGCGTCGAGGTGCGGCGCGAAGGCAAGGTGTACTGCCAGGAGTACGAGCGCGGCGTACCAACCTGTGCCATCACGACTATTGGAGAAACCGAGGAGACGGGAACCCGCACTACTTTTCTGGCCGACTCGGAGATATTCGATGACATCTCCTACGATTTCCCTATCACCTGTCAGCGATTGCGGGAGATGGCCTTCCTCAACAAGGGCATCACCATCCACTTCACTGACGAGAGAGCTGCTGAAGAGAGAACGTACTACTTCGAGGGTGGTATTGCGAGCTATGTCCGGCGCCTGAGCCGCGAGAAGAACCCAATCCACTTCGACCCCATCTACATCTGCGGCACGGCTGACAGTTCGACAGTCGAGGCCGCCATTCAGTACAACGACGGCATGGCGGAGAACACGTCTTCGTTCGCCAACTGCGTCAACACCCGGGACGGAGGAAGCCACCTCACCGGCTTTCGTGCGGCGCTCACCCGGGTCCTCACCGACTACACCCGCAAGAACAAGCTCACCAAGGACAGCGATCCCGGCCTGACCGGTGATGATGTGCGACAGGGCCTGGTGGCCGTGATAAGTGTCAAGCTCTCCAATCCCCAGTTCGAGGGCCAGACCAAAGGCAAGCTCGGCAACCCCGAAGTCAGGGGCCAGGTTGAGTCCATTGTTGCCGACCAACTGGGGCTCTACCTCGAGCAGCATCCCGAAGAGGCACGGTCTATCCTCGACAAGTGCCTTATCTCCGCGCGCGCCCGCGAGGCCGCTCGGAGAGCTCGTGAGCTGGTGTTCAAGAAGAGCAGCTTTGACACAGCCACTCTCCCTGGCAAGCTGGCTGACTGCTCTGAGAAAAACCCGGAGTTCTGTGAACTGTACCTCGTCGAGGGAGACTCCGCAGGTGGCTCGGCCAAGCAGGGCAGAGACAGGCGCTTTCAGGCGATACTCCCGCTCAGGGGGAAGATACTGAACGTCGAGAAGGCGACTCCGGAGAAGATACTCGCTCACGAAGAGATACGTGCGCTGGGGACCGCCCTGAGAGCCGGGCCCGATGGTCTCGACCTGACCAAGCTCCGCTACCACCGGGTAATCATCATGACCGACGCCGACGTCGATGGCGCTCACATCCGCACGTTGCTCCTCACCTTCTTCTACCGGCACATGCCGGAGCTTATCGAAGAGGGCCATCTCTACATAGCGCAGCCACCGCTCTACCGCGTCCGCTCCGGGAAGCGCGAGGCATGGGTCTATACCGAGCAACAGAAGGATGACGCAGTGCGTAGCTTCGGTGGCAGAGGGGACATCCAGCGCTACAAGGGTCTGGGCGAGATGAGCCCGGAGCAACTGTGGCAAACAACAATGAACCCGGAGACAAGGACTCTACTCAGAGTGGAAATCGAGGACAACACATCCGCAGACGAGGTCTTCCAGATGCTGATGGGCAGCGAAGTTGAACCCCGGAAGAACTACATTCAGGACCACGCTGAGGCGGTCGAGAACCTCGACATCTGACAACCATCAGCCACGGTACAGGCCGTGGGCCACTATGTACTTCTCTACCTCACCAGGAACCAGGTAGTCAATCGGAAGCCCTCTCGCCACGCGTTCCCGTATGCCGGAAGAGCTGATTCCTATCATCGGAGAGTCCAGTGTAACCACGTTTTCCCCTGACAATCCCCTGATACGCGCCGCCACCTCTCTCAGTTCCGGTAGATTCGTTCCAATCCTCGGAACCACGACGAGCTTGCATATCTCCACGATCCTCTCGGGCTCCTTCCACAGAGGCAGTTCAGTGAAGCTATCCCGCCCCAGAATCAAGTAGTACTCGTTTTCACCCGTGGTGCTACGCAGTTCGTCCAGCGTATCGACCGTATAGGATGGCCCACCCCGTTCCACTTCCACAGTCGAGATGTCGAACTGCTTGTGCTTCGCTATCGACAGACGAACCATCTCTATCCTGTGCTCCGAAGGACTGATGACCCGCTCCACCTTCAGCCATGGATTCCCTGCGACAACGAACAGCACCAGGTCCAGAGAGAGCCGGATACGCGCCTCCTCCGCAACGAATATGTGACCCACGTGTACCGGATCGAATGTACCGCCGAGAATACCTATCCTCATTACTATCCTATATACATATTGGATTAAGGTACAGGAGTATAACATCAGAGATAGTAGTCATAGGCTGGATGGATAAGTCGAGTCAGAGTCAACAGTCGCGTTCGATAGAAGCACAAGTTGTGAGATGGCCCGAGTCGGTTGTCGACAGCATCTACCGCAGGTATCGGAAGCCTATCAACAGGTTGTCTACAGACCTTTGTCCTGCGCCAGCCGCTCCCGAATCCTGGCAACTTTCTTGCTCAGTTTCGGGTTCTGTTTCAGTTCTACGGAAATCCTGTTGTGGCCGTGGAGGACGGTTGCGTGGTCACGGTTGCCGAGTTGTCGACCAATCTCCGAGAGAGAACAGCTGGTCTCAGTGCGCAGGAGGTACATGGCAACGTGCCTCGCGAGAGCGGTCTTCCGGTCTCTCTTCTTGCCGAGCAGCTCTTCCATTGGGACGTCGAAGGAGTCGGCGACCTCGTGGACGATGGCCCCGGTGTCACCTGTGGAGGAAATGGTGGTGAGGAGATTGTTGACAGACTGTGCATTGATATCATCCCCGGTCAGTCTGGCCTGGGCGGCCAGGTAGACGAGGGCGCCTTCCAGTTGTCGCATGTTTCCGCGCACTTCCTGGGCTAGAATCCAGAGGGCGTCGGCAGGTATGCAGCTGTCAGCCTCGGCCGCTCTGGCCTCCAGGAAACAGAGTCGGGTCTCGCACTCAGGAGGCTGAATGCAGGCCACCATGCCGCTTTCCAGACGACTCCTGAGCTTGTCGCCGAGCATGTGCATGTCCCGGGGATGACGATCGCCCGCAACGGCTATCTGGCAGTCCTTCTGATGAAGCTCGTCGAAGATATGGTAGAAGCACTGCAGGGTCTGGCGCTTGTTGGCAAGGAACTGGATGTCGTCGAAAAGGAGCAGCGAGAGTGCTCTGAATTTCGAACTGAACTCTTCGACGCGTTTCTGCCTCACGGCAAGGACGAACTCATCTGTGAAGCGCTCTGCCGTTATGTAGAGCACCTGGCGGCCACTCAAGCGTGCTGCATGGCCGATTGCCTGGAGCAGATGTGTCTTTCCCTGCCCGGTGCCGCTGTACAGATACAGGGGGTTGAAGGAGCTCGGGGAGTTCTCTGCAATCTCGAGGGCCGTGGCGCAAGCGAGTCGGTTGCAGCTGCCCACGACGAAGTTGTCGAAAGTGAATCGAGAGTCGGGTGCCTCAACGCGGGCTCTTGTGCTGACGCCGCCATCGGCCAGCGCTGACTGCAGTTGCGGCCTGCGCTGAGGAGGGAGCTTGTCGCGGACAACGAACTCGACTTCGGTGTCGTAGCCGACCACGTGCGTGAGAGTCTTCTTCACAAGCGAGCGGAGACGTTTGGTCAGCCACTCGGCGACAAACGCGCTCCGTGTCCCGACGATGAACACGCCGTTGTCACAGGACACCCCGTGACTATTGCGCAGCCACGTGTTGTAGTTGACACGGCTTACTTGAGTTTGAAGTTCGCCTAAGGCCTTCTGCCAAGTCTCGTGTGCCGACTCCAACACGCCTCCACAGATATCAAATAGATGCAGTTGCCCAGGACGAATACGAGGGAAGGATTATGCAAGAAGAGCGGGGGTTCTGACGGACCTAGCGGGGGTCACGAGCATGGATATCAATTTAGCAAAGGCCCCCGGGCTTCTCTAGGGACGCTTTGACATAAATAGGACAAATCCCCGAAAATGTGCCTTACGTGAATCCTCGAATTGTTTTCATGGGGACGCCGGAATTCGGCGTGCCAGTCCTGGAAGAGCTCGCACGCAGCCCCTGCGAGATAGTCGCTGTATACACTCGGCCGGAGCGTCCGGCGGGACGTGGGCGGCACATGGCTCCATCGCCTGTCAAACGAGCTGCACTTGAGCACGGCTTTCGGGTCATTGAGCCCTCGACAATGCGCGGACAGGAGAGTGTCGTCTCGCTTGCAGAGTTCCGGCCGGAGGTCGTCGTGGTTGCGGCATTCGCGTATCTGCTTCCCCGGGAAGTGCTGGAGGTGCCCCGCCAGGGGTGTCTGAATGTTCACCCATCGCTTCTGCCTCGTTACAGAGGGCCGTCGCCCGTGGCAACAGCGCTGCTGCGCGGTGATGCTGAGACGGGAGTGTCAATAATGCTCATGGATGAGGGACTGGATACAGGGCCGGTGCTCAGTCAGGAGTCGCGTAGCATCAGCGAGAGTGATACCACCGGTGGCCTGACACAGGCCCTGTCTGAGATGGGGGCTCGCCTGCTGTGTTCCACCCTCTGGAAGTGGATTGAAGGAGACCTTGTGCCCCGGCCGCAGGATGAAGCGCTCGCTACCTCGAGTGAACTGATTCGAGCGAAAGACGCGGAGCTCGACTGGAGCCTGCCCGCTGTGGAGCTCTGGAGGCGGGTAAGGGCGTATCATCCATGGCCTGGATGCTACACGACATGGGAAGGGAAGCGACTGAAGATACTCAGCGGTCGGCCGCTTCAGGGGTGGCAGAGAGGAGATGTGGGGAGAGTGGTGGAATTGCCCGCCACCTCAGCGCTCCGAATCGGAGTTGTGACCGGGGAAGGACTTCTTGGCCTTGGAGAGGTACAGCTCGAAGGAAAGCGCCAGGTTTCAGCGGAGGAGTTCGTTCGTGGGCATGGTGACTTCATCGGGTCGTCTCTCATGAAGTAGAGAAAGCGGCTGAGGAAAAGACCGGAGGAGCAAAGACGATGACGAGACGCATACTGGAACCCTTCCATCTGGGACCGCTCCCGCTTCGGAATAGACTTGTGATGGCCCCCATCACGAGCCAGTACGCCGACGAGAAGGGCCGTGTGACGGAGCAACTCAAGGCGCATTATGAGACGCGCGCGCGAGGCGGAACGGGGCTCATCATCGTGGAGGCGTCCTACATTGACCCTGTGGGTCAGGCGTTCGCGAATCAGCTCGGCATCTATGACGACGGGCTGCTGCCGGGCCTGCGGGACCTGGCCGACGTCATCAAGCGGCACGGCGCCGTGGCGGCGATCCAGCTCCATCACGGGGGCCGGATGGCGAAGTCAAGCCTCACGGGCATGCAGCCGGTCGCCCCGTCGGCAATCGCGGACCCTCGAGGCGAGCTGCCCAGGGAGCTGAGTGTGAAGGACATAAGGTCAGCAGTAGACTCGTTCGCTCGTGCTGCGGTTTGTGCGAAGGAGGCAGGCTTCGACGCTGTGGAGATTCACGGGGCGCACAGCTACCTGATAGACGAATTCATCTCCAGGGCGGCGAACAAGCGGACCGACGAGTATGGCGGCGACATCACCAACCGGGCTCGCTTCCTCATCGAGGTCATCGCGGCGGTGCGCGCCGCGACAGGAGCGGAATATCCCCTCTGGATCAGGACGAATGGCCGCGAGTACGGAGTAGGGGAGGGAACGTCACTGCAAGAGGCGGTGGAAGTGGCGAAGCTTGCCGAGCAGGCGGGTTCTCTGGCGGTGCACGTATCTGCCTATGGCCCCTCGACGCCGACGAACAGGACCACGGCTGTCTTCAAGCCCGCGGTGATTGCGTATCTGGCCGCGGCGATGAAGGGGGCTCTGAAGATGCCGGTGATGGCCGTAGGACGCATCACTCCGGAAGCGGCCGAAGAGCTCCTGGAGGAAGGAAGTACGGACCTGGTGGCAATCGGGAAGGCGCTCCTCGCAGAGCCCGAGTTGGCCAACAAGCTGGCGGCAGGGAAAGAGGAGGATATCGTCCCGTGCATCGCCTGTATGCACTGTCGCGACACGCTGATGGCTCCGGATACGCTGGGCATCAGGTGCCAGGTGAATCCGAGACTGGGCAGGGACCACGAGCCCGCACCGGCTGCCGCTGCAGTTGTGAAGCGCGTACTGGTGGTGGGTGGAGGGCCGGGCGGAATGGCAGCTGCCACGGCGGCGGCATCCAGGGGACACACTGTGACTCTCTGGGAGAAGGGGCAGTGTCTCGGCGGGCAACTGCTCCAGGCGGCTGTTCCTCCTCACAAGGACCGCATGGCCTGCTTCACACGCTATCTCGAAGCCCAACTCAAGCGTCAGGGCGTCGCCACCGAGCTACAGCGGGATGCCACGATAGAGGCGATTATGGATGAGAGGCCGGATGCGGTGGTGCTGGCAACAGGGGCACATGCAGCCCTGCCAGACATACCGGGTCTCGACGAGTGCAAGCCCGTGACGGCGGGGGCTGTCCTCGACGGAAGCGCGAAGACCGGCAGGCGGGTTGTCGTCATAGGCGGTGAACTCGTCGGGTGCGAGACCGCAGAGTACCTGGCGGAGCATGGCAAGAGCGTCACTGTGACACGCCGAGGGAAGGAGATGGCAACCAGGGTCGGCCCCTCTCTGAGGCAGTTCTTTCTCGAGAGACTGCAGCAGAAGGGCATAGTGCTGCTGCCCGGCGTGCGCTATGAAGAGGCGCGGCCAGGGGCTCTCGTCGTCGGGACACCTGACGGCCGGACGCGGATACTGGAGACTGACACGCTCGTGCTTGCCGCAGGCTCTGTCCCCGACACGAGCCTGTACGAAGGCCTCAAGGGCAGGGTTGCCGAGTTGTACGCCGTAGGCGACTGTGTGGAGCCCCGGGAGATAGGCGATGCTGTGCGGGAGGGCTACACGGTGGGAGCGACGCTGTAGGACAGAGGCCGGCTAGAGCCCGATCTTGTCCTTGACCTCGCGCATACCCATAATGGCGTCCGTGACGAGGTCGCGGAGTTCGACTCCAAGCAGCCCCACGCCCTTCTCAATGATGGACCGGTCCACTCCGGCTGCGAACGACTTGTCCTTCCACTTCTTGATGACCGACTTTGCCTCCATGTCAGCCACACTCCTGGAAGGCCTGACGAGCGCTGCGGCCGTAATGAGGCCGGTGAGCTCGTCCACGGCGTAGAGCGTCCTAGCCATATCGGTTGTGGGCTCCTCGTCGGTGCAGATGCCCCAGCCATGAGAGACGGCAGCCTGTATGTACTCCTCCTGCCAGCCGCGCTCCGAGAGGATCTCTCGGGTCTTCCTGCAGTGCTCCGACGGATAACGCTCGTAGTCGAGATCATGTATCAGCCCCACGATGGCCCACTTCTGCTCGTCCTCGCCGCGCTTGCGGGCTATGTGCCTCATGACGCCCTCCACCGAGTAGGCGTGCTTGAGCAGGCTGTCGCTCTTGTTGAACTCCTTGAGGATTGCGAGAGCCTCGTCGTGGGTCGGAATGTGTTCCTGCATGCTCCTGCCTCCTTGGTCGAGAGTGGGAATCCGAGCCTAGACTATAGACGGAAAGTTCCCTGGAGGCAACATGGGGGAGCGCGGCATGCGACATGCCGGATGTCCGGAGTGCCTGGTGCCGGAGTTCAGCCGTGAGAGGCCGGACCTGCCGACGGAGGGGACCATTCGGCGGAGTCGTGATGGCACGCGTTGAAGTTGAGCCGGGCCTCGTTGCGACCGCGGGGTGATAGAATGGCCGTCCGTATGTCAGACGACACTGCGGGTCGGCCGTCCGGAACTCCGCCTTCCTGCGGTGGACACCTGCTGCGGAGGAGCCGTGTGCTCTTCTGTGTGGTCACTTTCTTCTACTGGGCCTCCCTCTACCTCTACGTGCCGACACTACCGGTCTATGCCGAGTCGGTGGTGGGGAAGCTATCCATGGTCGGAATCGTGATTGCCTCGTACGCGCTGCCGCAGCTCCTTCTACGGATACCCATCGGCCTGTACTTCGATTCGACGCCGCGGCGAAAGCCCCTGGTGGCACTGAGCCTGGTGATGTGTGCAGGAGGAGCCGCAGGCCTCGCGCTTGCCGATGGCGCGTGGTCGCTTGTCCTGGCTCGCGCCGTGACCGGTATCGGCGCCGCCGGCTGGGTGGCTTTCACGGTGTTCTTCACGAGATACTACGAGTCCGCTGCGTCTGCACGCGCAATAGGGACCATCAATTCCGTGAACCAGGTGGCACTCGTTGTAGCCACAGGCTGTGGAGGAGTGCTGGCACAGGCAGGAGGCTACCATGCGACCTTCGTCGTGGCTGCCCTGCTGGCCCTGCTGGGGCTGTTTGTGCTGGCGTTCGCCCGAGAACCTGCTGTAGAGGCTGGCAGCGTGATGAAGCGGCAGCTTCAACACGTGGCAACCCGGCCGTTGCTCGTCGCGGCCGCGGCGATGGCGGTCCTGCTGCACTTTGCGAATTTCGCCAGTGTCTTCGGGTTTATTCCGGTATACGGTGCTCGTATTGGCGCGTCGAGCAGCCAGCTTGGCCTTATCACGATGCTGACACTCGCTGCGTCGGCTGTCGCCGCTTACACATCCGTGCGACTGGCGGAGCGCATCGGCTATTCAGCGGCGCTCGTTAGTGGGGCAGTTGTACTTGGGGCGTCCCTGCTCCTCGTGCCACTTACACTCACGCCTGCGACGCTCGCGCTGGTTCAGCTTTTCAGCGGCTTTGGAAGGGGCAGCCTCGCAACACTGTTGATGGCCCTGAGCATCAAGTCGGCTCCGCCGGGCGCAAGAGCGACCGCGATGGGAGTCTACCAGGCGGTCTACGCAGCCGGCATGATGGCGGGCCCGGTAGTCTCGGGCTTTATTGCCGAGACCGCCGAGCTTTCCGTTGTCTTCGTAGTGAGCGCGGGCCTGAGCTTCACGATAGCTCTGCTTGCCCGCCACCCTGTCGTTCGCCGGTCCTGAGAGACAAAGGGCAGGGCGTCAGGGTGCCCCGAACTCGTCACAAGCCTGAACCACCTGCGCGAGGTAGGCGAGCGAGGGCCCTCCTCCCATGGAGACGGCAACGAATCCAGTCTCCATAATCTCATCCCTCGTCGCGCCGTTGTCTATCGCCTTGTGAACATGCGTTGCGATGCAGTAGCCGCAGCGGGCGGCTATGGAAAGCGCTACACACATGAGTTCCTTCGTCTTGAGGCTGATGGCCCCCGGCTTCTTCGACAGTTGACTGAGTTCCCCCCAGGCAGCAAGGAATGCGGGGTCCTGCCGGAGGACCTCCTCTTTCATGGCCTCGAGTTGGTCGAGGTAGTGCTGCTGGTCTCCTGTGGATGACATGGCTGTGGTCCTCCTCTCCGTGTTTCGTAGACCGATTATATACAGGCGAGGAGCGGTGTGTCCTCTGTTGGGGGGGGGGTCAGAAGGACAGATACGCAACAAGGGCCACGGCGAGCACTGCCAGAAGGGGGGGCACCATAAGGCGATAGACGTCCTCAAGGCGGGCCCCGAAGAACTCCGACGAGAGGGTAAGGCAGAGATGAAGGGGGGAGAGCATGTAGCCCACTCCTCCTCCCCGTAGGCAAGGAAGAGTGCGTAACCGCTGATATCACCCGACACGGACATGAACGGAAGGAGCAGAGGAAAGGAGATGCCGACGAAGGCCATCGAGAGGCCTGTGGCGAATCCGACCACGGCGGGGAGCATCACCAGGATTACGGCCGGTGGCATCCCTATGGTCTGCATATCCGTAAATAGCGCGTAGGCCGCGCCCGATTGCTCGACGATGCCCTTGTACAGCATGACCGAGTAGAGCAGGAAGAGGACCCTGGGGCCGAAGCCGTACTTGAGCGCTTGCTTGATCTCGTCCTTCGAGGCGCGTTGCTGCACTGCGAGCAGGAGTCCGGCCGCCAGGAACGCAAGGGCCGCTTCGATACCGCCGAGGACCAGTCCGATTAGAAGCAGTACCGGCCAGGACGCGCGAAACAGCTCGACCACAAGCCGGGAGCCGGCAAGGCTCTCCGCGCGCTCAACGTGGGAGTTCCTGAGGATGCGGTAGCTGGCGATGCCGCCGAAGATAGCCATCAGGGGAATTACGGGCCACATCGTTGTGACGATGCTGGAGAGGGAAACGGACAGGACCACGCTGGCGGCGATGACGGCAGGGTATACGGGTATCGCCAACTCCCAGATGTGCCGGAACCAGAAGTTGATGAAGGTTGCCTGGGCAGGAGCAAGGCCGAGGCGCCGGGCAAGGTCCTTCAGGGCAATGGCTGAGACGAGCGCCCCTCCCGGCATGGGAACCATTGCTATCACAGACGGCACGACATGCATCGCCAGTCTGGGGCCTATCGACTCGAGCGTGTGGGCGAGCTTCAGCAGGAGCCCCCTCAACTCCATCAGTTTGCTGAGAGAGAGCGCACAGATGATTATTCCAATCAGGCGCAGGGTCTGGAGGCTTGTGAGGGTCGAGAGCATCAGAACAGGCGCCTGGCGGGCCGGTAGCACCAGGAATGAGAGGATGAGACTGCCCAGGAACACGGCGGGGCCGGGATGCACCTTGAGCCGCAGGAGCAGAAGCACGCTCGCGAGCGAAAGCAGGAGGGCAACTGAGGGGCTCAACGAGGAGGCCCGCTCTCGACGCGAGAGGTTCGCGCCTGCCTGCCCGCGGGTGGAGTCGCCGGCGCCTGCGGGCAAACCGTCGCAACGGCTGCCAGTGAATGGATTTGTCTCAGGATAGTCACCACGGACATACCTGAACCCCGGAGGGCGTGGAAGCTGACGCCATTATAGTCGACGAGAATACGAAGGACAACGCGGCCCTCCGCGAGCGACTCGCGGCGGGTGGGACAGGGCTCAGGCGAATAGCAGGTAGATGATTACGAGTCCTGCCAGTACGGCCGCGGCAGGGGGCAGGAGATAGCGGTAGACACTGGCGAGCCGGGCCTTGAAGTATTCTGCGGACAGGATGAGGCAGAGGTGCAGAGGAGAGAGGAGATATCCCATCCCGCCCGCCCCGTAGGCAACCATGAGGGCCAGCCCGTTTACCTCTCCTCCAGCCAGAATGAACGGCGTAACGAGGGGAATGGAGATGCCGACCATTGCCGACGAGAGGCCTGTGGAGAACCCGATGAGCATTGGGAGGACGATGAGTATGATGAGCGGGGACATCCCGACTCCTTGCATCTCGGTGAACAGATCCTCTGCGGCGCCCGAGGCCTCGACGACGCTCTTGAACACCATCACGGCGCACAGCAGGAAGATGATTTTGAGGTCGAACCCGTACGCCAGCCCGCGCTCGACTTCCTGAAGAGTCAGTCTCTGCTGCAGCACGAGGGAGAGGACCGTGACAAGGAAGGCCGGCGCCGCGTCCAAGCCGAGAAGCACGAGGGCGAAGACGAGCGCAACCGGCCATGCGGACCTCGCCAGTTCTCTGACCACGCTTGTGCGCGTGGCCTCCGCGCGGTCGGAACCCGGCGCGTCACGCAGGATGCGCCAACTGAGCAGGGCGCCGGAAATGAGCATCAGTATCCAGACAGGCGCCAGGTGCAGCAGGATGACAGATAGCGGCACGGCGAGGAAGACGCCCGCCATGATGACGCCGGGGTAGACTGGGGTGGCGAATTCGCAGAGGTGCCGGAACCAGAAATTGATGAACGTCGCCTGCTCCGCGGAGAGCCCCAGGCGCCGGACGAGGTCTTTCATCGCGGCCGCGGAGATAACCGCGCCCCCCGGCAAGGGCATGAGGCCGATGGCGACCGGCGTGACGTGTATCGCCAGCTTTGGCCCGACAGCTTCGAGCGCGTTGGCCAGCCTCACGAGCATCCCCTTCATCTCCATGATGCGGCTCATTGTGAGCGCGCAGAGGACGATGCCCAGTAGTCTGAGAGTCTGCAGGTCAATGATGGCGTCGAGGATAAGCCGAGGCGTCTCGGCGGGTGGCAGTACGAGAAATGACAGGAGGAGACTGCCGACGAAAACCGCAGGGCCCGGATGGACCTTGAAACGCAAGAGAGAAAGGACAGTCACAATGGAGAGAATGAGCGCAAGGGAAGGGCTCAATCGGGCTGCTCTCCGGAATGCATGACAGAGCGGCCATTATAGTCCTGCCGCCTGCGGGCCGCAACGCGGGAGAGGTTCTCGGTGGTGGCCTGCCCCCGGACGGCTGCCTGTTCGGGTAGAAAGGAATCCGATACAATGGCAGGCCAGTGCCGGCAGAACTGTGAACAAGAGGTCGCGGCCCAAGGAAGGAGGACCCAGTGACTGAAATCAGGCGAGACGACGAGAGGCTCCCTCGAGTCGAGAGGGAACAGCCGGAATTGCCCGAGGGCTGGACGGAACTGAGAAAGGCGAAGGCGTCCGCAAAGACCGGCTGGACGTACTACAGGGAGCTTGTGAAGCTGCTCCACAAGGAAATCGGAGAGGAACAGGCCGCCGGCATTCTCTGCAAGCTGATGAAGGGCATGGCCCACAGGTACTTCGATGCGTCGATGGAGAAGTTCGGCATTGAGGGGAACGACGCGTGGTCACTCGCGAGCTACTTCAAGCTTGCCACGGGCGACGTTGTCGGCTACAAGACCGAGCTTATCCAGGAAGGGCCGAAGAAAGTGGTCTACAGGCTCTATCCACCGTGCCTCTGGTTCCCCGACCTGGACATTCCACCGGCGTTCTGCCTCGCGGAGGACTGCTTCGAAGAAGAAGTCTGCAGGACTCACAACCCCAAGGTGAAGATCTACTGCCGCTCTCTGCTGACCTGGGGCGACCCGTACTGTGAGACGGTCTTCGAAGAGATCGACTGAACGGCTGTAGCGTAAATGGGGCCCGGAGCCCGGTCTCGTTTCGCGGCAGGGTCTGGCATGGCCCTGCTCTCAGGCCTTCTTCCGCATGTGGAAGACACAGTGGCGCGCGCCCTTGGGGTCGGTGAAGTACATCACGCCGCCGAGGCCGCCCTCGGTGTCTGACGCCACGAGTTCCATGCCGTGCCCTGCAAGCGCAGCGAGCACGGCGTGCTCGTCGTAGAGCAGGAATGACCGCGGTGCGGCATAGTGGGCGTCGTAGAGAGAGAGAACACCGTCTCCGTTCTTGAACATCAGCTGGAGTATTCCGGCAGGACGCAGGACACGGACCAACTCCGGCAGCGTGACGGCCATGACGTCCTCGTGAGGGATATGCTGAATGACGGCGTTGCAGAGGACGAGGTCGAAGGAGAGGTCCTCGAAAGGCAGCGGTTGCCGGAGGTCCGCCACAGCCACGCGGCCGGCAATCGCGGCGTGCATCTCCCTGGCGACCTCGATGTTCTCGGGCACGGCATCGACACCGTAGGCGTCGTAGCCCGCCTGCCAGAGTGCATAAACGTCGCGGGCGCCGGCGCCGCAGCCGGCATCAAGACAGCGCTTGCCGGGCGTCAGTGACCTGGCGCGCTCCAGGAGGTCCCAATCGTTGTGCAGGCCGGAGTGCGAGGCGTCTGTGTACACCGACTGGAGGAACGCGTGTGACACCTCGGAGTAGCGACGGGCGTGGTGGCGGTAGAACGACTCCGACACGTCGGGACTCGAGCGAGCGGAGTCTTCGCGGTCGGCCATGGAAGGAGATTAGCACGGCTGTGGCGCTGAGGGCGAGCCCGGCGACGACTTCGCGGCCGGATTAGCCGAGCGGAAGCGTCACCTCGACAGGGCTTCACGCTCCATGTGGCGACTGCACCGGGCTCGTTCAGGAATGACGCTGGCGGGTGCCAGGATGGCCTGGGTGCACCCATCAGGGAAGGGAGATGATGTCGAGCATGGCGAGTCCTTTGAGGACCATGCTCACCGCGATTGAGGCGAGCAGAAGGCTGAACACGCGCGAGATGGCGCGGAGGCCCCCCTGCCCCATGAGCTTCAGGATGCGGAAGCTCGAGAGACAGATGAGCCACGCCAGCAGGACGTTCGCCATGAATGCCGCGAGGACGATGGAGAGCGGCTGCTGTGCTGCCAGGAGGAGCAGCGTCGTAATGGTGGCGGGTCCGGCGAGCAGCGGCGTCCCGATGGGGACGATGGCGACCATCTCCTCCTTCGCGGCGTCGACCATCCGCCCCAGCGTCATGTTGCGGATGGATTGCACGAGGAGGATGAGGCCGCCGGCTATGGCGAAGGCTCCCACAGAGATGCCCATCAACGTGAGGACCAGTTGACCGAAGAAGAGGAAGACGAGCCCGACCAGCAGCGCTGTAAGCACGGCGAGGTGCACCATCTTCCGGCGCGCTTTCACCGTGAGACCCTCGCTCAGGGAGATGATGAAGGGAGGCAGCGCCAGTGCGTCGATGGCTATGAAGAGCGGCACGAAGGCGAGCGTGAAAATCGGCAGCCACTCCGGCATGCCGCGATACTATGGGAACGGGGGCGGGGTGTCAACCTGCCGTCGCACGTTCGCGCTCCCGATGTCCGCCTGGAGGCAGGTTTCCACGCCTGGCAATTGCGGCTGCTCACACGAACGTGAGCAGTCGTCCCGGGTTTACCACCATCAGGGTCTGAATCTGCTCCTGCGTCATCCCTTTCTGGCGCATCAGCGGCACCACGTTGTTCAGGATGTGCGCGTAGCCGGGACCGAGTACGGTCTGTGCCTTTCCGACCAAGTCCGGAATGCTCATGCTATTCCTCCTTGATCTGCGAAGCTTCGTTCTCAGGCGACAGGAATGGCCAGGTCGGCGGGGCGCTTGCCCGAGAGGACAAGCTGCGGTGCGTGCCTTGTCATGACCTCGCGTATGATGTCGGCCATCTTGACCTTCTCACGGACGAACCCTGCGTGCCAACTCTCCTCCACCCAGGGCTTGTAGATATCCGGCTCTGACTTTCCCGGCTCAATCTTGAAATAGCAGGGCGATGCGACGCGCGCAATCTCCGGCGTCTCCATGACCCTGTACTCGCCGCCCATCGAGTCGACTATCGCCACGTACACGTCCAGGGTCATGCCGACGGCCTTCCTGATGGCGGCCAGGATGGGCAGGGAGACGTCCGACGAAGGGTTGAACGTGTCCGCGCCGAGCGACTCGATGACACGCGCTCCCGCAGGACTGCAGTGCCCTGCAAAGACCGAGCACTTGAACACGGTCTCTTTCGGCACCAACCCCTGTTCACGCATCTGGTTGACGATTGACAACACGCCTTCGTCGTAGACGAGGAATCCCCGGATGCCTGCCTCGATGTTCCTCATCATGTCGGCGAGCCAGTAGGAGACGTTGTCGGAGCCGCGGAGCCGCGCGCCCCACATACCCCCTTCCCAGGTGGACATCTCCTTGGAGCCGACGTCCCAGGCCTTGCGGTGGCCGATGGCCATGATTATCTCGATGCCTTCGTCGTGCGCCATCTGCGCCATTGCGCGGAGTTCGGCCGTATCAAGGAACGTGGAGCCTCCGACGGTCGCGATGGCCCTGTGGACGGGGATGTCCCGCTTCCGGGCCTCATCTATCATCGCCTCCATCGTGGAGGCCCGCTCAACGCCGGAAATCTCAACCCTCCAGTGCGTCCCGTCAGGGAAGGTCATGGGCGAGTCAGGCAGCTCCCAGAGGTCGCGGCCGGGTATGCCCATCGTCTCCATGAAATCGCGAATCTCCTTCAACGTGCTCATCGGCTTGTCTCCTTTGCCTGCCGGGTGCCCGGCTCCGGCTGCATTAACGGTCACTCATTGTAAGGTGAGAAAACCGCTGTCTGCAACACAGCGATTCGTCGGGTACGAGCATTGACAGTGGGAAAAGGCGCGACCATAATGCTCAACTACATGGGAACTCGCGCGACCACATACGTTCCTCCGGTCCGCGGAATCGGGTCCTCTCGGAGCCCTCTAGTCGGCGTCGGTATCGGGCTGCTGGCCTGATAGGGCTGGCAGCTTCTCCGCTGGAGACGTCCCACCAACACGTCGTTACCCTGTTCAGGGCGCAGCATGCCCTGCAAATCCGCTCATTGAGGCGTCCTGTTCAAACCACTGTGGGAATCGCCGGCCGATGACGACATGGCACATCCATGCTGAGAACACTCACTTCGTTCAGGGTGACGTGCTGGCCCCGTCCCGGGGCTTTCTTGCCGGCTGGTCGCGATGGCTGGCATACATCACGCCGCTGGCGCTGACGGCCTTCGTCTTCTCGGACCATATCCAGACGGTGGCCCCGGGACTCTCGGCACCGCTCCTGATGGTCGGCTTCATCGGAGTCTTTTATGTACTGAACGTGCTGGGCGTCAAGATATCGGCGATGGCACAAATGGTGATGTTCGGCATACTTGTCGCCGGCTTCCTGGTGTTCATCGGCGCAGGACTGCCGAAGATCCAGGCTGAGAACTTCAGCCCGATGATGCCCTTCGGCATTTCGGGGGCCGTGCAGGCCGCGGCCCTGCTGTTCTTCGCCTATGTCGGGTTCACCGCAGCGGCGGAGATTGGAGAGGAAGTGAAGAACCCCGCACGCAATGTCCCTCTCGGGATGATACTGGGACTTGGCGCGTGCATAGTCCTCTACGTGCTCATGTCGATTACCGCCTCCGGCAACCTTCTCTGGTCGGAGCAGGCTAGCAGCAGCACGCCCATCTACGATGCTGCAAAGCTTGTGCTGCCGGCGGTCGCCTCCACCATCCTGCTGCTCATCGTGGTCCTGGCGGTCAGCACCTCGCAGAACGGCTTCCAGCTTGCCGCCTCACGAATCGTGATGAGCCTGGGGCGCGACCGCGCCGTCCCCGAGCGGCTCAGCTCGGTGAACTCCCGCTTCGGGACGCCGGTCTGGGGCCTCACCGCGACGGTAGTGATAGCGCTGATTTTCGTCTTCTCGGGCAAGGGCCTGGTCTTCGCGTGCTATACGTCCAACCTCACCTTCCTGTTCAGCTACATACTGGTGATGGTGGCGACCATGTTGCTCAAATCGAGGAAACCCGACCTGTACGAGAATGCCCCCATCAAGCTGAAGGGGAACTGGCGCTTCGTGTTGCCCATTGTTGCCATCGCGGTCACGGTCGTTTTCATGGCACTCCAGGAGCCCGAGGCGATGCTGTGGACAGCGGTGTGGCTGGTCATTGGAGCAATAGTGTTTCTTCTGAGAAGAAAGCAGCTTGCCAAAGAGGGAGTCTCCCTCGACAAGCTGATGCAGCGCATGCCTTCCGAGATGGACTAGGGAAGGCGATTCGAACTACAAGGGGGGCGCCGCCCGGAGTGGCGCCCCCCTCTTTTGCGAAACAGCCGGGCGCTGCGCGAAAGAACGGGAGCCTTGAGGGGCAAGATCTCGATTGCGGCAGCACTGTGAGACCATGCATTCGCCGCGTTGCGGGCTGAACGTACGACTGCTACACTAGCTGGTCCTGTCTCCCCTCCGGGAGAATCGAACAGATGCCGGAGCCCCTCGGCCAATGAGCAACAGCGACAACACTCATGCGACCAATCGGATGTCTCGCGTCCATCGTGGCTGGGTCGTACTCGCTGTGGCTTTCCTTGTGATGGCCAGCGGCTTCGCCCTCCGCAACTCGTTCTCCGTGTTCTATCCAGCCATCGTGGAGCAATTCGGCTGGAGCAGGGGGAACACGGCCATCATGTTCTCGCTCAGTATCCTTGTCTACGGCCTGCTATCGCCGGTCGTAGGCGGTCTCGTGGACAGGTTCAGGCCGCAATTCGTGCTCGCGCTCGGCATCGGCATACTCGGTTGCAGCATTGCCCTGTGCGGGCTCGCGACCAGCGAGTGGCAGTTCTACGTGCTATACGGGGGAGTGGCCGCCGGTGGAGTCAGCATGATAGGCATCACTCCGCTCGCAGCGATTGTCACCCCGTGGTTCGAAAGGAACCGCGGGCTTGTGTTCGGAATCCTGGCTGCCGGGTTCGGGGTGAGCATCGTGTCGGCATCGGTGGTGCAGTTGCTCATATCCGTGTACGGTTGGCAGAGCGCCTTCGTCATTGCAGGGCTCTCGGTCGCCGTCGTTATGGTGCCGCTCACCCTTGTCCTTATCCGTCGGGCGCCTCGCGCCCTGTCCCGTCCGGTTCAGAAGGCATCGGGAGAAGAAGTGAGCGAGGGCGGCACTTCGAACTGGCATGCCACTGGCTGGACTCTGCGGCGGGCCCTCAGGACCCCGCAGTTCTGGATGTTGTGGATCGCGGCGTTCTGCCAGTTGGGTATCGCTGAGAAGATGGTGATTGCACATCAGGTCTACTTCTTCCAGGACGCCGGCTACAGCCCCGTGGCGGCCGCGTCTATCTACAGCGTGTTCGGAATCGTGTTCGTTGGCGGCAACCTGGCGAGCTTCTTCTCGGACAGACTGGGGCGGGAGAAGGTCTACATCCCCGCGTGTCTCCTCAGCATCGGAGCTGCCTGCATGCTCTTCGGCATACGAGATGCGTCGCAGCCGTGGATGGCCTACCTATTCGCGGTGCTCTTTGGCGCCGGGATGGGGGCCATGCCTCCGGTGCTGTTCGCTTCGGTGGCGGACCTGTTCCACGGAATGTCCTATGGCGCCATCATGGGCACGGTCGCGCTCGGGTTCTCGCTGGGTGGTGCTCTCAGCCCGTGGTTGGCGGGCCATCTCCACGACGTGTCGAACAGCTACACGTCAACGCTCTTCATGCTCGTGGCCGCCCTTGTGGTGTGCGGAAGCATGGTCTGGCTGGCAGCTCCCCGGAGGCTGAATCCTGTGCGGTCCAACAGGGCAGGTTGACCCTCTCTCGTTGCGTGGTTTGGCGAGGCGAATCCGAACACGTAGAATGGGCCGCAGTGCAGCACGAAGCTCCCGCGTCATGAGCGATACCTCGCAGCGTCGCCCCGAGAACCCGTTATCGCGTCTCCATCGCCGCTGGGTGGTGCTGGCTGTGGGATTCCTGGTCATGGCCCTCGGATTTGGCCTCCGCAACGCCTTCTCCGTGTTCTATCCTGCGATAGTCGAGGACTTCGGCTGGAGCAGGGGGGGAACTGCGGCGATGTTCTCACTGAATATCCTTGTGTACGGCCTTCTTTCCCCGGTCGTTGGCGGGCTGGTCGACCGGCTGAAACCGCAACTTCTGCTCTCCCTCGGCATCGTCATCATTGGAGGTGGAGGCGTACTCTGCGGTTTCGCGACGAGCGACTGGCACTTCTACCTTCTCTACGGCGTGATTGTGGCCATCGGATGTGCGCTGATAGGGGTCGCGCCGCTCGCTACGATTGTCACGCCATGGTTCACAAGAAATCGTGGACTGGTGTTCAGCATCCTCGCTTCGGGTTTTGGCGTCAGCCTTGTGTCGGCTTCCCTTGTACAGTATCTGATATCGACGTTCGGATGGCGGCACGCCTACTTCATCACCGGTCTCTCAGTCATTGCCCTGGTGGTTCCTCTGACGATGCTCTTCATAAGGCGAGCGCCCGCAATCGAGTCGACCGGGGCACATGCCCCGATGGGAGAGCAGAAGGTTGCTGCAGTGGACGGCAGTGGGTGGCAGCACGGGGGCTGGTCGCTCGCGGATGCCCTCAAGACTCCGCAGTTCTGGATGCTGTGGCTGGCAGGGTTCTTTCAGATAGGAATCGCGGAGAAGATTGCGATTGCCCACCAGGTGTACTTCTTCCGGGATGTGGGGTACGACGCGATGGATGCCGCGCTGTTCTACAGCGTGTTCGGCATATTCTTCGTGCTGGGGACGTTGGCGAGCTCGGTGTCGGACAGATTGGGCCGCGAGAAGGTATACCTGCCCGCGTGCGGCCTCAGTATTGCTGCCGTTGGCCTGCTGTTCGTGATTCAGGACAGCACCCAGCCATGGATGGCGCAACTCTTCGCAGCTTGCTTCGGTGTAGGACTTGGGGCCATGCCCCCTGTGCTGTTTGCAACGGGGTCGGACCTCTTCCACGGCAAGTCCTACGGCGCCATACTCGGGATGATGGTGCTCGGTGTTTCCCTCGGCGGCGCAGTGAGTCCCTGGCTGGCGGGCTACATGCACGACATCACCGGGAGCTACACGGCGTCGCTCTTTCTGCTCCTGGCGGCGCTCACGACATGCGGACTGCTTGTCCGGCTGGTCGCGCCCGCACGGCTTCTCCCCGTGCGGGAGGGGAAGAGGTGAAGGGAAGTCGAGCGCGTCACGCTTGGCGCTGCACGCGGCGGCGCGTAGAATGAGACGTGGAAGAGCAACCGCGGTTGTGGACAACCGGGAACGGCAGGATACGGCATGACTTCAGACAAAGGAAGCTTTCAGCAAGGGTTGCAGCAGGGAAACCCCGGACTTCCGGTTCCCCCGGACGAAGAAGGGTTCTGGGTATCGTCGAGAAACCTTGAGCGCCTCGGCAGGGCAGCCTCTCGGGCTGACCGCGGGGAACAGGTGAATGTACTCGTGCGTGGCCCGAAGGGCTGTGGCAAGACCACCCTTGCACGTGTGTTTGCCGCGAGGTGGGCGCGCCCCTTCTACGAAGTTCACTGCGGAGCCTTCGTCGATGCCGAGCAGTGGTTCGGCAAGGACAGGCTCAACGGGGGCGAGACATGGTACCGGAAGGCACGCTTCATACATGCAGTGGAGACACCGGGCTGCGTCGTGCTGCTCGACGAGATTAATCGCGCTCACCCGGAAGTGCTGAACGCGATTCTCGGCCTGCTGGATTGGAGGCGCTCGATGTGGAGCGATGATCTCACCTACGAGGTGGGCGTGGCTCCGGGCGTCGTCTTCTTCGCCACCATCAACGAGGGCGAGGAGTTCTACGGCGTCAATCCGCTCGATGCCGCCATCCGGGACCGTTTCCCGCGGACGGTCAGGCTTGATTACCCTCCCCGCAGGGAGGAAGCGAACATACTGCGCGCGCACGGATTGTCCCTGCGGCTGTCCGAGAAGCTCACGGATTTCGCGCACACGCTGCGCACGGCGGGACGCCCGGTCCACGTCTCTACCAGGCAGCTGCTCGTGGCCGCAGAGGAAATATGCGAAGGAGCATCGCTACGTGAGGCGGTGGAGACCTCCGTCATCTTCGGGATTGACGATGTCTCCCTGGAGAAGGTCGCGCTCCAGGCCCTCCAGTGGATAGAGGAAGACCCGTCTCTAGCGCAGGTCAATGAGAGCTGATGGCGCCTGTGGACGGAGTGCACTGAGCCTCTCCGGCTACTGGCGCATAGACAGGTCGGATGACCGTTCCCGCGAACTGGCCTCCGTACTGGGAGGTGCGGCGTCGCAGGCAGAGCTAGTGCAGACGAGGCTGCGGCAGGCCCGTCCTGGTGCTCGCCGCGAGGCCATCTCTCCCATCGTCCTTGACCCGAAGCTGCTGAGCGGCTTCGCGGCGCCTGTTCCGGCGTCCGTGGTGGACTGCCTGGTGGGGCTTGCCGTCCGGGAGGCAGCCTGCCGCGAGCTGTCGGCCGAAAGCTCGGACTGGGAGCACTGGGGCTCCCTCACCGAAGGTGAACGCATTGAGTTCTCGCACGTCCACCGTGTGCTCGAAGACGTCTTCATCTCAGCCCGACTGATGCGCGTGTCCCCGGTGCTGGGTGAGTATCTGGTGGCCATGAGAACCATGCTGGCGCCCGGGATGCCGCGCCGCGTCCTGTCGGATAGCGGCGGCTCCGTGACGAGAGGCGCTGTGCTCGATCTGTGGCTGGGAATGGTGCTGTATGGAGGAGAACTGCCGGCCGATGTGAGCGGAGAACTGCTGGTGGCAGTGGAGACTCTCCGCGAGATGGGGCGAACTTATGTCGGAACGCGCGACCCTCATCACAGGCTCGGGCAGGCGGGGGAGGTCTGGCGCTGGCTCAAGACTTTCCCTCCCGGAGCAGGAGGCGGTCTCACGGAACTCGGCTGGGAGCGAGAGGAAGGCCTTGAGTCCGGCAGGGACAGTGAGGCGGAGTCGGCTCGCGCCCGGATGCGCAAGAACGTGCTGGGAGGAGGAGAGACAGGGAGCTTCATGGATTTGAGTGTGTACCTTGTGGACGCCCCTCGACTTGTATCTCCTGAGGAGGCTAATGGTGGGGGGGAGGAAGCTGGAGAGGGCGTCGCTGTTGTCACAGGAGAGCTCCGCGACCTGGGTGTCCGCGCCGCGACAACGATGATCCGGGATGCGCGATTCGACCCGGACGACTACGAGCGTGTGCGCGCGCAGGTGACGCAGGAGATAGAGTCCGTGCGGCGCCTCTTTGCCCGGCTGGAGGACGCTGAGTCGCGCTGGCGGCATGGCCTGCGGCGAGGCAAGCTGGACGGGAGGAGCCTTTCGAAGGTGGCAGCAGGCAAGTCGAGTGTCTTCAAGCTCCGTGACAGAAGACATCGCACGTCGATGGCGCTGGTGTTCCTGGTTGACGTCTCGGCCTCGATGCGCTCGTACATGGCGGTTGTCGACCGGGCCGCCTGCGTCGTTGCGGAGGCGTTGCGGGGGCTTGCACCACAGGTCTGGTATGAGGTCCTGACATACACCAGCGGAGGGCTTCGCCCCGGAGCTCCGGTGCAACTGACGCGGCTCGCCTCGACAGGCAAACCGCTGTCGCTGCGCGATGTCTGGAGCGATGGAGGAACCCCCACGGGAGAGGCCGTGGCTGCCGCGCTGCTGGAGTTGAGGGGGCGAAGGGCGGCAAGAAAGCTCGTGCTGCACTTCACGGACGGGCACCCCAAGGACACGTATGTCGTGCGACAGGCGCTCGAGTTGTGCCGCAGGGAGGGGGTCGATGTGCTGACTGTGTCGATAGGAGCACCCCAGGAGGCGCTCTATGGCGCCGGCAAGTGCGAGGTGGCCTACACGGTTTCGGAACTGCCGGGCGTGCTGACTCGACTTCTGCCACGGCTCTATCGGTAGGGCGGGCTGGCAGGCCTTCTAGTCGGGCTTCTCGTCGAGCTCCTTTCGCGCCTCCTTCACCTCTTCGGAATCGGGCATCCTGGTGCGCGCCTCAACGTACTGCTCGAGCATGCGTCTCTCTTTGTGGCGGCGCAGGAGGGTCTCGGCGCCGCGACAGAAGAAATGACTCACGCTCTCGTCGCGTTCCCTGCTCTGCTCTTCCACCCGGGAGAGAAGGGTCTGCGGGATGGCAATTTCAATAGTTACCTTGTCGTCCACTCGGCAAGCTCCTAGGTCCGCACTCACACGCGCAGTCATTATAGCTCGGCAGGGTGGTATGGGGACAACCACTGCGAAATCGAGAGCTCGCGCCAATTGACCCTGTCTCGAGGCCCCACTATACTCTGCCTTGCCCCGAACGATAGATACCATCGTATTGGAGAGAGAATCACGGAGGAGCCATGTCAGAAGCGGACAACTCTATCGAGAAGGCGGCCTCACAGTCGGCGAATGCCGGAGACAGGCTGCCCGCTTACCGGGTGGCGGCTGTCCAGGCAGCCCCTGTCTTCCTCGACAGGGACGCCACGGTGGAGAAAGGCTGCCGGCTGATTGCCGAGGCAGCCTCTCAGGGGGCCTCGCTGGCGGTGTTCCCCGAGACATGGCTGCCGGGATACCCGGTGTGGACGAACGCCGACGCCCGCTGGAACTACGGGCCTGCCGTGTCGCGGCTCTGCGAGGCGGCGCGGCAGCACGGGGTCGCGGTCGTTATGGGCATCAACGAACGGACTCCAACCGGAACGCTGTACAACACCATCGTCTTCATAGACCGCAATGGCGAGCTGCTGGGAAAGCACAGGAAGCTCGTGCCGACCTACCATGAGCGCATGGTCTGGGGAAGGGGCGAGGGCTCGACGCTCTCCGTGTTCGACACGGAGCTGGGCCGCCTGGGCGGGCTCGTGTGCTGGGAGCACTGGATGCCACTCGCCCGCTACGCTCTGTACTGCGAGGGCGAGCAGGTCCACGCGGCGCTCTGGCCCAGCGCGACCGAGACCTTCCTTCTCTCGTGTCGCACCATGGCCTTCGAGGGGAGGTTGTTCGTGGTCGCGGCGGCCAGCTATCTCGAGAAGGCGATGCTGCCGGACGACTTCCCGCTGCGCAAGGAGATGGAGGAATTCCCCGACTTGCTCTGTCGCGGCGGTAGCGCCGTGATAGGGCCCGACGCACGATTTGTCGCGGGGCCGGTCTACGACTGTGAGACAATCGTCTACGCCGACATAGACCTGAACCGGCTGCCCGAGGAGAAGCAGTTGCTCGATGTCGCGGGGCACTACTCGCGTCCGGACGTGTTCTCACTCCGGGTGAACCGCACGCGCATGGCCCCGATGTCGCCGGACGAATAGGCGCTTCAGCCCGAGATGTACCCGTCGTTGATGAGCATCTCCGCTGTGAGGATGGCCCCCCTGGCGGCGCCCATCTTCGTGTTATGGGAGACGAGGACGTACTTAATGCCGTTGTCCATGGCTTCGTCCTTGCGAACGCGACCGACCGTGGTTGCCATCCCGCCGTCGTTGTTCCGGTCAAGCCGTGGCTGAGGCCTGAACGGGTCCTCGTTGACGAGTATCAGGTTCTTCGGCGCGGACGGCAGCCCCGCCCCCGCGAGACCTCCGTCGTGCTCTCTCATTGCCTTCACGATTGAATCCACGTCGCAGGGCTTCTGCGTCGACGCGAAGACGGACTCGGTGTGGCCTTCCAGGACACAAACGCGCGTGCAGGTGCAGCTCACCGTGAACGGGGCGGGTCGTATCCCATCTCCCTCGATTGTGCCAAGGATCTTCTGCGTCTCGTGCTGCACCTTCTCTTCCTCTCCGGGGATGAACGGGATGACGTTGTCCAGGATATCGAGGCCGATGACTCCCGGACTCCGGCCTGCGCCCGACATGGCCTGCATCGAGGTCATGATGACCGAGTTGAGACCGAAGCTGTCGAGGAGCGGTTTGAGAGTGATGGCCAGGCCGATGGTTGTGCAGTTAGGGTCGGGTGTGACGAAGCCCTTCCAGCCCCGCCGCCTGCGCTGTATCTCCAGCAGTCGCGCATGGTCGGGATTCACTCCCGGTATCAGTATCGGGACGTCATCCTCATAGCGGAACGCCGATGCCGTGCTGACAACAGGCACCTCTGCAGCGAACTTCGGCTCCAGCAGCTTCGCCGGCCCGGAATCGATTGCGGAGAACACCACGTCGATTCCATCGGTCGAAAGCTCGGACGCGTTCACGACGGGCATGTCCATGACTTCTTCGACGGGCGGTTCATCGCAGAACCATCTGAAGGCGCCGGAGGACTGGTCGGTGATTGCCTGACGGTAGCTCTTGCCGGCAGACCTCTCCGAAGCCGCGAGTGCCTTCACCTCGATCCAGGGGTGCCCCTTGAGGGCGACCAGGAACTGCTGGCCGACTATCCCCGTGGCTCCGACTATCGCTGCTCTGATCATGGCGCCTCCTGTGAACGTATCCGCGAGCCGTACAGTGTAGCATACGGACCGGCGAGCGCAAGCTGTGGTCGCGGCAGTGGTCGCGGCAGTGTTCGCGGCAGCAGATGGCCCTGATGGTGGCGAGGCTTCAGTTTGAAGCGCAGGGGTGTGGATAGTACAATCGCCTCGCGCTGCTGACACGCGCCGCAAGGAGCACCATGAGCACATCAAACCTCGACGCCATATTCCACCCGGCAGCGATCGCGATTGCGGGAGTCTCGACGCGGGGGCGTGAGAATCAACTCGGTGGCAGGGGCTACCTGGATGCGATGATGCGATGCGGCTTCAAGGGCAAGCTCTACCCTGTGAATCCCAAGGGTGGAGAGGTGCTCGGACTGACGGTCTATCCACGTGTGACGGAGATCCCCGGTCCCGTGGACTACGTTGTCTCAGCGATTCCCGCTTCCGGCGCACTTCAGTTGATGGAGGGCTGTGCTGCAAAGGGGGTGAAGGCGGTTCACTTCTTCACGTCCGGATTCTCCGAGCTCGGCAAGGAGGACGGCATACAGCTCGAACGTGAGGTCCTATCGATAGCGCGAGAGCATGGCATACGCGTGGTGGGCCCCAACTGCATGGGGGTGTACTGTCCCGGGTCGGGAGTCTCGTTCCTGTCGGACCTGTGCAAGGAGAAGGGGCGGGTGGGCATGATCTGCCAGAGTGGCGGCAATGCCATCTACGTAGCTCGAGAGGCCGCTCGCAGAGGGGTCCGTTTCAGCAAGGTCGTGTCCTACGGGAACGCAAGCGATGTCAACGAGACCGATCTCATGGAGTACATGGCGGATGACCCGGAGACCGGCATCATCATGGCGTACATTGAGGGCGTGAAGGATGGCGCGGGCTTCAAGCGCGCGCTTGAACGCGCGGCGAGTCGCAAGCCGGTCATCGTCCTCAAGGTTGGTGTAACAGAGTCAGGCGCCCGTGCCGCCGCGTCTCATACCGGCTCTCTAGCGGGAGCAGACAGGGTCTGGGACGGAATGATCGAGCAGGTGAACGCGGTCCGCGTGGACACAATAGAGGAGTGGATCGACATGGCGGTCACCTTCTCATTCTTTGCCGAGCCCGTGGGCAGGAGAGTGGCGCTGCTCGGGCTTGGCGGCGGAGCGACGGTGCTGGCAGGGGATGAGGCCTCGAAGGAGGGGCTCGTCATCCCCCGCTTTTCGGACGAGCTGCTGCAAAGCACCGCAGGCCTCCTGGGCTCCGAGGCGGGGACCATCATCAACAACCCGATGGACCTCTCGGCCGAGGCGTGGACCGTCGGCTACTACCCCATACTCAAGGCGTTCAGCGAGTACGACGAAATAGACTTCACGATAGTACATCTGTCCGTGGGTCTCATCGCTCGGCCACCGGAGGTACACACCGAGATCTGGAACAAGCTTGTCGACGATGTTGTGCGGGCGCATACCGATTTCGGCAAGCCGGTAATCGTGGTCATACAGATGATGACCTTCCCGGAGCACTACGAATGGATGGTGGAGGCGAGGGAGAAGTGCTACATGGCAGGAATCGCCGTGTACAACTCGATTCGGCACGCGTCGCGCTCCTGCAACCGCCTCCTGCGCTATCACGCGAGGGCTGCCGTTCGTAGAGGCACCGCGGGCTAGGTCCTGCGCCCGAACAGCTTCTCGAGCTGAGGCACGCTGAAGTGGACTATTGTCGGGCGTCCGTGAGGACAGGTCCTTGGCTGGGCGCACTCCTCGAGCTGCCGGACAAGCTGTCTCATCTCCTCCGGCGTGAGCTGCTGTCCCGCGCGAACTGAGGCGTGACACGCTATCGATTCCGCCAGCCTCTCGAAGGACTCCCCCTGACCACCCTGGGACATGTCCTGTAGTATCCCCCGCAGAGTCGCGGCCACATCACTGTCGGCGAGAGATGCGGGGATGCTGCGGAGCAGATGCGTGCGTGCACCGAAAGGCTCCAGCGCGAACCCCAGCGTCGCAAGCTCGTCCATGAGGCCGGAGAGCGCTGCGTCCTCGGCTGGGCTGAGTTCTATCGTGAGTGGTTCCAGGAGTCCCTGGATCTCCGGGCTGTGTGCCCCGTGTTGCTTGAGGAGGCGGTCATAGACGACTCGCTCGTGTGCCGCGTGCTGGTCGATGACGTACATGCCGTCGGGACCTTCTGCGACGATGTAGGTCGTTAGTATCTGGCCGAGGATGCGCAACGGAGGAAGGGAAGTCGAGCCCGCGGAGGGAGCCATCGAGAATGTGCCGAAGGATGACCCCAGTGGCTCCTGCTCGCTCACCGACCATGCTGTCTGCCGGGCTGCGGTCCCCGGTGTGGCCAGGTGTTGAGCCTCGCTGGCGATGCGGGTCTTGCCGAGCGCAGCGCTCACCGCATCGCGAACGTGGCGGAAGAGCAGCTGCTCGTCGGCGAACTTCACCTGCGCCTTGCTCGGGTGCACGTTCACATCGACGCGGTCCGCAGGGAGCTGGATGTCGAGGACCGCAATCGCGTGCCGCCCCTCGGGCAACAGGCCGCGATACGCATCATCGATGGCACGCTGCAGCAGCGGGCTGCGCACCCAACGATGGTTGACGAATGTACTCTGGTGTCCGCGTCCCGCTCGCGAGAGGGATGCCGGAGCGACGAGGCCTGTGATGACCAGGGAATCGGCGGACAGCTCCACCGGGACCATCGCTCGAGCGAGCTCAGAGCCATAGAGCTGCGCAACCACGTCGCGAGCGTCACCACTGCCGGGGCTGCGAAGTGCAAGGCGGTCCTCCAGCAGCAGGCTGAAGCTCACAAGGGGGAAAGCGAGCGCGTACTGGCTCACTACGAGCGCACTGTGGCCGTTCTCGGTGCCCTCGGACTTGAGGAACTTGAGTCGAGCAGGGAAATGCCGGAACAGTCGCCTCACGGCGATGGTCGTTCCGATGGCGCGAGGTCTGCCCTCGCTCTGTGCGACCGTTCCGCCGTGGAGGTAGACGTAGTTGCCCAGTTCTTCTCCTGCGGCGCGGGTCGACACCTCAACGTCGGCGACCGCGGCTATGCTCGGCAGCGCCTCACCCCGGAAACCAAGGCTCCGGACGTTTACGAGGTCGTCGATGGAGTCGATCTTGCTCGTTGCATAGCGCTGGAAAGCCAGCTCTACCTGTGACGCGGGAATGCCGGACCCGTTGTCGGCGACGCAGATGAGGTCGATGCCGCCTCGTCGGCACTCTATGTCGATCTTGCTCGCACCGGCGTCAAGGGAGTTCTCGACGAGTTCCTTGACGACGGACGAGGGGCGCTCCACGACCTCGCCGGCTGCTATGCGTGAGGCGACATCGGGCGGCAGTATGTGAAGTTCCACTTCACTGGAGTCTACACGGTTACGTGTAGAGTGTCAACAGGTCCTCAAGGGAGACTGTTGAAGCTCTCGGTCTTCTCGAGGTGCGCGAGGCTGAGCAGCAGCTGCTTCACGCCTGCGTCCTCGAAGGAGACGGTGACGACAAGGTCGTTCCTGTCGGGGAAGCAGTCCATGACCACCCCCTGGCCGAATTTCTTGTGATGGACCCAATCGCCAATGCGGAACTCATCGTCGGACGCGCCGTAGGCGAGCGGCTGTGCGTACACGGCTCCGCCGACGGTGACACCGTCATCGCCCCAGAGGCCGCGCGTTGTGATGAGTTCAGGATTGATGCGATTGAGGTAGCGGGACGGAGGGTTGGCCAATCCGTTCCCGAACAGGCTGCGGCGGTGCGCACGGGACAGGAAGAGATACTGCTTAGCCCTTGTCATGCCGACGTAGCAGAGCCTGCACTCCTCCTCCATCTGAGCGGGGTCCTCGAACGACTTGCGGTACGGCAGCACGCCGTCCTCCATCCCGATGATGAACACGGCCGGGAACTCCAGTCCTTTGGCCTGATGGAGTGTGATGAGCGTCACGACATCAGAAGCACCGTTCATCTCGTCAGTGTCTGACACGAGGCTGACCTTCTCGAGGAAGGCCGGCAGGGCCTCGCCGTGGGCGAGGTTGGCATAGTCGGCAGCGACCGTTTTCAGTTCCTGCACGTTCTCCCAGCGGCTCTCGCCGTCGTCGTGCTCCATGAGGTATCCGCGGTACGAGGTCCGCACGAGGATTTCCGCGACGAGGTCGGGCAGAGCAATCTCCTTGCTCCGTTCGAGCAGACCGTCGAGAAGATCGAGGAAGCGGCCAAGCGCATTGCTGGCCCGGGCCGCGAGGTCCGGCCTTGCCGCCATCTCCCTGAGCGCGTCGTAGAGGGACTCGTCACGCTTGCTGGCCGAGGCCTGAAGCTTGGCGAGGGTTCCTTGGCCGATGCCCCGGCCTGGAGTGTTGATGATACGGGCAAGGCTGAGGCTGTCGTGAGGGTTGTGGATGACTCTGAGGTAGGCGATGAGGTCGCGAATCTCTTGCCTGCGGTAGAAGCGCGTTCCTCCGACCAGCCTGTACGGTACGCCGAAGCGCATAAGGCCTTCTTCGAGGGCGCGGGACTGTGCGTTGATACGGTACAGGACCGCGCAGTCCTTGTACGACAGGCCGTCGTGTTGCACGAGTTTGTCGATTGTGGCGACAACTATCTGCGCCTCGTCTTTCTCGTTCAGGCACTCGGCGAGCACGACCGGCTTGCCGATGTCGTTCTCGGTCCAGAGGCTCTTGTCCTTGCGGAGAGCATTGTCGGAGATGACCTGGGTCGCGGCGCCGAGGATTGTCTTCGTGGAGCGGTAATTCTGCTCAAGTATGACCACCTTGGCATCCGGATACTCGTGCTCGAAGCTGAGGATGTTGCGCAGGTCGGCACAGCGCCAGGAATAGATGGACTGATCGGGGTCGCCAACCACACAGAGGTTCCTGTGTTTTCCTGAGAGGAGCTTCACGAGTTCGAACTGGGCGAGATTCGTATCCTGGAACTCGTCGACGAGTAGATGGACGTATCGTGACTGATAGAGATCGAGTATTTCCGGCTGGGTCTGGAACAGGTGTACTGTCTTCAGCAGGATGTCATCGAAGTCCACAGCGTCGCTCTGCGACAGGCGCGACTGGTATCGCTGGTAAACGCGCTGGACAATCTCCTCGAAGTAGCTGTTCACGCCTGCGGCGTGGTCCTGCTCACAGAGCAGGCGGCTCTTGGCGGCGCTTATGGCGGCCTGAATAACCCGGGGAGAGTATTGCTTCGGGTCGAGTTTGAGATCCTGCAGACTCTGCTTGATGAGATTGACCTGGTCCTCATCATCGTAGACCACGAAGCCGTGGCTCAGGCCGACGACCTCACCGTCGACCCGGAGTATGCGGCAGCAGATGGCGTGAAACGTGCCGACGGTGAGCGCTGCACAGGCGCTACCGAGCAGTTGTTCAAGGCGGCCCCGCATCTCACGGGCGGCCTTGTTGGTGAACGTGACTGCCATGATGCTGCGGGGACTCACGCCGCACGAGTCGACCATATAGGCCACGCGGCTGGTGATGACGCGTGTCTTGCCGCTACCCGGTCCCGCGATGATGAGAAGGGGGCCGCTGGTGGTCTGGGCGGCCTCGCGCTGGGCATGATTCAGAGAAGACAGGAGGTCCATACGAATAGGCGGCATTATAACATCGGGCTCGGTCGAGGTGAAATCTGGGGGTGTGAGGCGGCTAGTAGACGCGGAGCGGCTCCTCGTCGGTTATCACCTTGCTTGCCGCCTCGATCTGCGAGCGGAGATGTCTGGGCAGGGCGAACAGGCCCACGTGTGTCAGCCCGTCGTACGCACGAAGCTCTCCTGCGACTCGCCTCGCGACGCGTTCATCGATTTCCCCGGGGAGAAGTGATGTGGGGTCGAGCGTGTCGGAAGCGGCGGTGAAGCCCCAGAGACCGGAGAAACATGGTATATGGGCCTGGTATGGAGCTACGTGGACGAAGACCTCGCGGAGGGTTCGGACGATGGCAGCGAACGCCGCCAGGTCGTACCAGCAGGACGACTCGGACTGGACCGCGACAATGCCTCCGGGCGCGAGTCGGTTCCTGACGGCGCTGTAGAACTCGCGGGTGTACAGCATCTGCGCAGGGCCGACCTCAAGGGGATCGGGGAGGTCAATGATGATTGTGTCGAAGGTCTTCGCGCTCTCCTCGACGAACTTCCTGGCATCGCCGACGATGAGCTCCGTGCGCGGGTCCTCAAAGGAACCTGCGCTGAAGGACGGCAGCCACTGGCGGCAGACCGAGACGACCTGTTCGTCGAGGTCGACCATCGTTGCCTGCTGGACGGTCTTGTGTCGTAGAACCTCGCGAAGCGTAGTACCTTCCCCGCCTCCGGCGATCAGCACATGCCGGGGGCCGGGATGGGCAATCATAGCCGGGTGCACCAGAGGCTCGTGGTAGATGAACTCATCTGCCTCGCTCGACTGTATCTTGCCGTCGAGGACGAGGCACGAGCCGAAACTGCGGGTCTTGATGACTTCGATCGACTGGTACGCACTGTGGCCGGCGTACAGGGTTTTCTCGACCCTGTGCGCCATCTCGAGGTCGGAAGTCAGGCTGTCGTGGAACCAGGTCCGTCTGACTGGTCCGGTCTTGCTCATGGCGTGGCGCAGTTGACCGTGCTTCCCTGCAACAGGCCGCGCTTCAACTCGACCAGCGAGCAGTGTTTCGCCTGAAGTGACTCGAAGATGACGCGCGCGGCCTCCTCGGGCTCGACGGTGTCTCCGCAGGTGAACACGTCCAGCGCAGCGTAGCCGCATTCGGGCCAGGTGTGAATCGATATGTGAGACTCGGCGATATTGACGACGCCGCTCACTCCCTGTGGAGAAAAGTGGTAGAAAGAATCGCCGACAACCGTGGCGCCGCACCGAACAGCTGCAGTGTGGAGGCACTCCTTGAGGAACTCGAGATCGTCAAGAAGGTCACAATTGCAGCCTGTGAGCTCTATAAGAAGATGTCGTCCCAACGCATACAAATCACCATCCCTCCCTTGCACCAGTAGAAGTCAAAAGGGGATATGCCCGGCAGCGCTGGGCAACGTTGAATTCTATCGTATGTGGCAGGGGAGGGTCAAGGGGAGTCGGAGTTCCGTAATCCGTGGATTGATGGGAACGGTGGGTGCATGTGGGCTTTGCCGCCACGCTGAGGCGGTTTCTTGGACGGTGATGGGCCGTTGGTCCGGCGTCGAAGACGCTCAGTATCAACCGGAGAGCACGGATGAGAGCAACAGCGACAGCCCGTGCCTGATGATGGG
>JAUVZB010000083.1 GCA_030602785.1 Dehalococcoidia bacterium | reverse complement strand
GGCTATGGCAAATGCAACATGGTCATCGTGGGCGCGGCTATGCGCAAACTCGTTCACATCATCTTCGGAGTGCTCAAGAACGGAAGCCCATTCGACCCTGCCATAGCTATAGCAGCTTGACATGCAAGACGGTATCTACGTGACGTGCCGTCTTCACCCTGTCCGTATGCACAACCATGTCCAATGCACCAACCTACGGGCGAGGCATGCCTTCGCCCCTACGGATACACCACACCCCTCCTCCCATGGACAGGCATCGGAGCCTGTCCCTACGTGACGTGCCGTGCCCCATGGACACGTGCAACGTGCGCCTTCATCACGAACCACCACCATGTCCCCACAAACAAGTTTGACAATGGGCAGCGATACGCGTATTTCTGGAGACACCCACCATGTTGGGAGTAACGGCACAGCCCGGCCACGGGAGAGTGCGAGGAGTTGAGGTGAAGATGGAAACGAAGGCCGAATCCAGGGCAAGGTCCCGCGAGCCGAAGCTGTTGAAGAGCTTCGATTACACCGCGAGCCTCGTCGAGGGCTTCGTGGTCGCAACCTACGGCGCCGACTTCGCGGATGCGTTGCGCAGTGAAGTGCGCCAGGAATATGTGAATCTCATCCCGCAGATACCCTTTGTCGCGGGAATCACCGGTGGCCTGCTCAATACGTTCCTCACGATTACCGCGCAGGAACTGGCGGTGTACAAGGTCATGAAACTCCGTGGCAAGACAGCCGAGGAGGCATGGGAGATATGCCACGCCGCATTGCGACTGCGACTCGAAGGGTACTCCCGGGTCAGGCGCTGGCTCATGGCACGAGTCATGTTCTCCCGGCTCGTGCTGCGCAGAATGCGGAAGCGGGCACAGAGCGGCACGCATCTCAAGTTCGGGGATTTCGAAATAGCATACGTGATAGGAAACGGAGAACACTTCGACTACGGAGTGAACTACGTGCGATGCGGCAATTACAAGCTGGTGCTCGACCAGGGAGCAGAGGAGTTCGCGCCGTACGTCTGCATGTCAGACATCGCTCTCGGCGACGCGATGGGATGGGGTCTGATTCGAACCGAAACGCTCGCTGACGGCTGCGAGAGGTGTGATTTCAGATTCAAGAAGGGCGCGAAGACACAGGTTTCCTCAATGACTCCGGCAGTACAGGCAGCCGTCGAACGAATCGCACAGAAAGAGGCGTCCGGGGAGACGTGGCGGTAGCGGGCAGGCGGAGGGCCGAAAGGAAGGAATTGCCCTGTTTCCCGTAGGGGCGGACCTCTGCGTCCGCCCGTCGGGTTGTGTGTTGTTCAATGCTGTGTTGGCTTTGCGGCGTTGTGTGATGATAGAGCGACGGGCGAGGCATGCCATCGCCCCTACGGATACACCACTCCCCTCCTGCGGGCAGGCGCAGAGGCCTGCCCCTACGTGACGCGGCGTGTTCATCCTCTCTGTGACCACAACCATGACCGATGCGCCAACCTACGGGCGAGGCATGCCATCGCCCCTACGGATACACCACACCCCTCCTGCGGGCAGGCGCAGAGGCCTGCCCCTACATCACGTGACGTGTTCATCCTGTCTGTGACCACAACCGTGACCAATTCGCCACCCGACGGGCGAGGCATGCCTTCGCCCCTACATTCAGAGGGAGGCCGTTGAGCGAGCGCCAGCATACCGCATCGGGGTCAGGCCGATGCCTTCGACTCAAGCTCAATGAGCTTCCGCTTGCGCTCGATGCCCCAGCGGTAGCCGGCGAGGCCGCCGCCCTTCGGGACAACGCGGTGGCACGGGACGACGAGGGCCACAGGATTCGTGGCACAGGCGCGGGCCACCGCCCTTGTGGCGGTCGGCTGGCCCAGCGCCGCGGCGATATCGCTGTAGTGCATGGTCGAGCCCCCGGGAATCCCGCGCAGGAACTCCCATACACGCCGCTGGAACGCAGTAGCGCGGACGTCGTACGGGAGCTGCGGCCAAGGCAACGTGCCGGAGAGGTAGTCGACGAGCAGCTTCGTCCAGCTTGAGAGTTCCCCATTGCCCTCCGAGACATCCGCCGCGCTGAACTCCTCCATCATTTCCCCGACCAGCTCATCAGAGCTGTCGCCCAGCTTCACCGCGCAGATGCCCCGCATGGTGGCGGCCACGAGGAGGTAGCCAAGCGGCGTGTTCACGACCGTGTAGCCGACCTCCTGTCCTCTGCCTCTGTCCCGATAGGCCTTCGGCGTCATGCCGAGGTGGCCGTTTGCGCCCTCGTAGACCCGGCTGCTCGAGCCATAGCCCGCGTCGTAGGTAGCATCTATTATGTCCGCTCCCTGCCGCAACGCTTTCCTGAAACGCTCGCGCCGATGGGTATCGGCGTAGTCCCGGGGCGATATGCCGAGAGCGTCTTTGAAGACACGACTCACCTGCGACTCGCTCATCCCCGCCTGCGCCGCAAGCTCCGCCAGCGCAGGGACATGGTCCGCCTCCTCGATATAGCGGCACAGACGCACCACGGTCTCCGCAACTGTATCGGTCGCACGGGCCGCATCGGGTCGACAGCGGCGGCAGGGCCGGAAGCCCGCACTCTCAAGTGCGGCCGGAGAGAAGGCAAAGACGGCATTCTCCCGCCTCGGCTTCCTGCTGGGGCATTGAGGACGGCAGTACACACCGGTGGTCGTCACACCGTAGTAGAAGACCCCGTCATACGAGGCATCGCGGTTGAGAACCGCCCGCCAGAGCGCGTCGTGGTGAAGGTCTCTCATATTTCCTCCCCGGATTGTCTCACGTCCGCCGGCATGCTGCCAACAGACCTCCACGAAGCGTACAGCGCATGCGGACTGCAGTTCTATCCGTTTCCGCGCGGCGAATTCGGCGCACCTGACCTTGCCCGGTGTATCGGGCCGTGCCCAGGTCTTTCAGCGAGATGACGTTTCGGGAGCACAGCAGTGGTGACCATCAGAGGAGGGGAGTCCCGGCACTGTCAAAAGGCCCTCCGAAGCCAGGCCCCTGCGAGCACTCTGGGAACACGTTCGCACGCACGTCCCGGGAGGGCCTTCGTGTGATACTGGTGGGCGCTACGGGACAGTGCAAGGAGCCCTTGAGCCGGCAATCAGCCCTGGCTCACAATCCACAACGCGACAGGCACTGTTGCAGCACGGGCAGTTCTCCGGGATGGAGACCGCGACATACGTGACAGCATGCTCCGTGAGTCTACCAGCAGCGGACCTGCGCCACGCACATCCCGCGCTGTTGCCGAATTGCCATCATACGCGCACTACCGTCATGCCCTGCTCAGGCTGAGGATGAGAACGCGAACCCATTCTGGCGGAAGACGGCCAGACAGGCGGCTACCGTATCGGGGTCGTAGCGGATGCCACTGCCCGAAGACACCTCATCCAGGGCTGCCTCGATGCCCAGCGCGGGGCGATAGGGGCGGTGAGAAGACATTGCCTCAACCACATCTGCAACCGCCAGTATCTGCGCCTCGGGGAGGATGTCGTCACCTGAGAGGCCCTGAGGATAGCCGGAGCCGTCCAACCTCTCGTGATGCTGCAGCACCGCCTCCGCCACAGGGTACGGCAGTTCGGCGCTCTTGAGGATATCGTAGGCAACCTGCGGATGTGTCTTGATCAGCGCGAATTCGGAGTCATTGAGCTTCCCTGGCTTGGACAGTATCTCGGCCGGCACCGCTGCCTTGCCGATGTCGTGGACGCGCGCCGTCATGTCAACCAGCGAGACACACGTTTCTTCCGGCAGCCCCATCTGCCGGGCAATCGCCGTTGACAACTCTGCGACTCTTGCCTGATGCCCCGCAGTGTAGGGGTCTCTTACTTCAGTCATCTGTTCGACGACCTGGATCATTCCATGGAGCATATGTTCAAGTCGTCCGTGGCTCGCCTCAAGCTGCCCCTGCGCCCGCCGGCGCTCTTCCTCGCGTTCGCGGAAGGCGAGTCCGTAGGCCATCAGCATCTCCATCAACGGGGCGGAGATACGCTGGACGAACTCCAAGAGCGTCTTGTCCTCAGACTTCTCAGCGAGTCGCCTGAGCGCCTCCTCGTGAATCTCGGCGATATCCTCGGGCGGCACGCCGGCATGCACCAGCTCGCACCCCATCTCGGCCGCTTCCATCAGGGATTGCTCTCCCTGGCTCTCGACAAAGGCCTCGAGCACTGAAGCGTATGCGTCCTTGAACCCTGGTGTGTCCATCCTATTCTCCGTTCCGGAATACCAGGACTGCCTCGTCGTCCGTCTCGCGCCGCCAGTCCGCGGCAATCGTCTCAGCCAGGCGCCCGACGTCGGCGCGCAGTGCTTCGTCATAGCCCGACAGGTCAATCAACTCCTCGATGCCGTCGGTGTACATGATCACCAGGTCGTCCGGACTCAACGGCACCGCCTCGGTCTTCAGCGTTCCGTAGCCGCCGCCGACAATGCCGTAGTGGCTGGACAGCCGCGTCGTTTCCTGGCCCGCCACCATCGCCCGCGTGTTGCCGATGCCCGCGTAGGTCAGCGTCCCGGCAGCCGGGTCAGCCACGGCGATGCCCATCGCCACGCCGCGCGTGTCGTGCAGCGCCCTGTCACAGGTAGCGAAGAGCTCCAACAGCGGCTCGCGGTGATGCCTCTCGAGGAAGTCCAACGCCGCCAGCGCCGCCTGCTCCGCCCGCCTGCCGTGCCCCAGACCGTCAATCATGCAAAGCACAACCTTTCCGTCGTACTCCCAGCATCCTGCCTGGTCCCCACAATGCGGCTCTTCCAACGGGCGGTTGACGATGGCTATCTGCATTGCTCCCACTTCCTGGCGACCACCCGCGTTCCAGCGTCGACTTGCGATGCAATCTCGAACTCGTCCATCAGCCGCTCGACGCCGGGCAGGCCGCCACCCAGGCCGCCGTTGGTCGTAAAGCCGTCCTGCATGGCCGAGTCCACGTTGGCGATGCCGGGGCCGTCGTCTTCCGCCACGACCTCGACGCCCACGCTCCCGTTCTGCCTCATGGCCCTCAGCGTAATCGTCCCGCCCCCACGGGTGTGAAAGAAAAGGTTGTTCGCCAGCTCCGAGACCGACGTGGCAAAGCTGAACACCGCCACCTGCGACAGCCCGATCGACCGCGCCAGCATCTTTGCCGCCCGCTGCGCCTGCGCCACGTGCCACTCCTCCTTGACGGCAAGCACCGCGCCTGGCGGCTCATTCATCATTCCATATTCGGCATCGCTCACCACTTCTTCCTCACCGTCTTCAGTTGCACAATCGTGTGCCCCGGCTCGGAGCTGATCGCGAAACCATGGACCAGCCGCCTGGCTCCCGGCAGACCCGCGCCCAGGCCGCCGCTCGTCGTGAAGCCCTGTTCGAGCGCCTTGTCCAGGTCGGCAATGCCCGGGCCATGGTCCTCAACCACCACGCGGATGATGGCGGTCTCATCGTCCGAGTCGTCGGTGACGACGCACACGCCCTCACCCGCATATTGAATCGCGTTGCGCGCCAGTTCCGAGACGGCCGTGGCCAGGCGGGTCTGGTCAGCCGAGCCGAAGCCCAGTGCGCGCGCCATCTCACGGCAGGCCTGGCGGGCCGCCACGATGTCGCTCGACCGCTTCAGTTCTACCTGTCCATGTGGCATATCAGGCCTCCCGCCCTTCGACAAGCGCCTCCAGGCGGTTGAAGGCCTGATCGAGGTTCAGGGCCGTTTCGACGCCGATGAGTTCCCGCCCCATCTCGATCAGCGTCAGCGCCACATCCGGCTGCATGCCGCACAGCATCACCTGCGCCCCCAGCATTCCCGCCTGGACCG
>JAUVZB010000022.1 GCA_030602785.1 Dehalococcoidia bacterium | reverse complement strand
GGGACTGGCGCCGGGGAGAGGGGATCGTAATCTACGCGACAGGCTCTTACGCCTAAGGGGCACGTCTGATTCCCCTCTCCCGCGACATCGCTGGGACACTGTACATCAAGATACAAGGGGCACGTTGCACGTGCCCGTGGGGTGGGTTGCGGGCAGGGTGGAATCGCGTCATTTCCGCGTAGGGGCGCTTCGGGAAGCGCCCGGTGATTGTGTCAGGACGCGGTCGTAGCCATCGAGCGCCGCTGCTTGTGGCGGCCGGAAGGTTTCGACGCCAGGATTTGGGCTGCAACCGTGGTCTCGGACAGCCGCCGGGGCGTTCACGAACGCCCCCTACATTTGGACCACCCCCCTGACCCTGCCCCCCACGGGCGGACACGGAGGTCCGCCCCTACATCACGAACCACGATCGCGCGCCCCACCACGAGCGAACCTGTAGAGGCGCTGCATGCCTCGCCCGTCGGGTTGTGTGTCGTTCAAGGCAGTGTTGGTGGTTGCGGTGTTGTGTGGCGATGAGATGGCGGGTCAGGCACGTCTGGCCCCTGCATTCGGACTGCCCCACCGCCCATCGGGCACGTGCAACGTGCCCCTACATCACGAACCACAACCCCACGCTGAACCTGCCGGGCACGTCAAAGAGAGTCGGCTCGTTCCGCGTGTAGGACACAGGCCTACAGCGGTATGCGAGAACCGCTGACGCTCTTCATTCCTCCTTCTCGATGCAGGGCCTATCCACACCACGGTACGCAGGACTATAATGGAGTGCATTCGTTCGTTCTTGACCTCTCTATGATGCGTACGACGGGCCGGAAGGCGCAGGCTGTGGCGGTTGTGGGGCTTGGCTATGTGGGGCTCCCCCTCGCCGAGGCGTTTGCCGGACATCTCGCCGTCACAGGTGTGGATGCCAACGGCGGCAGGGTGGAGGAGTTGCAGCACGCGCCCTCCATTCCCGGGTTGACGGTCACGGGCGACATGGCGGCCGTCGAGTCCGCAGACTTCATTATCATCGCCGTGCCCACGCCGGTGACGCGCTCCAAGGAACCTGACCTGAGCTTCGTACGCGGCGCCGCAGCATCCGTCGGTGCACACCTGAAGCGCGGCATGGTGGTCGTCCTGGAGTCAACCGTGTACCCGGGTGTCACGGAGGAGGTGCTGGCGCCGCTGCTGGAGGAGCAGTCCGGCCTTCGCTGCGGTGAGGACTTCAAGATAGCGTACTGCCCCGAGCGTATCAACCCGGGTGACCCGGAGCACACCATAGGCAGGAGCACCAAGGTGGTGTCCGGGATGGACGACGACACAACGGGCCGTGTAGCGGCACTCTACGGCCTTATCGCCGGGAGCATCTTCAAGGCGAGGGATATCCGGACGGCCGAGGCGTGCAAGGTCATAGAGAATGTCCAAAGGGACCTGAACATAGCCCTGGTGAACGAGCTCTCGCTCATCTTCTCGAAAATGGGACTGGACACGGAGGCCGTGCTGGAGGCCGCCGCGACGAAATGGAACTTCCACAGCTACTCGCCGGGGCTTGTCGGAGGCCACTGCATACCGGTGGACCCGTACTACCTCGTCTACAAGGCAAAGGAGCTTGGCTACCATCCGCAGGTGATACTTGCGGGCAGGGCAATCAACGACTCGATGCCGAAGCACGTCGCGGAGATGACGGTGAAGGCCTTGAACGAGGCCGGCAAGGTGATACGCGACTCGCGCGTGCTCGTCATGGGCCTGACCTACAAGGAGGATGTGGACGACACGCGCGAATCGCCGTCGTTCGAGCTTATCCGGGAGCTGGCGGACTACGGGGTCGAGATGTACGCGTGCGACCCGTACGTCACCGAGGCAGATGCCCCGGCCGGCGTGACGCTGCTCGACTCCCCCGACAAGGTCGAGGGACTCGACGCACTCGTGGTCACAGTAGCGCACACCGCTTTCAGGCGAACAACTCTCGAAGACCTGCGCCGGCACGCCGGGAAGGACCCAGTCCTCGTGGACGTCCGCCGCCTCTACGATGGCTCACATGCGGAGGAACTGGGTTTCGCCTACAAGACACTGTGAGACAGCCAATGACGGACAGAAACATCGCGGTCGTTGGAGCCGGGTACTGGGGCAAGAACCTCATCAGGAACTTCGCCGAGTTGGGTGCGCTTCACACCATCTGCGACGCGAGCGCCCCGGCTCTTCAGGAGGCTGCGGCCAGGTATCCGGACGTCAGGACTCAATCAGATTATCGGCGCGTGCTCGATGATGCCGGGGTTCGAGGCGTCGTCATTGCCACTCCCGCAGCGCAGCACTACTCGATGGCCCGCGCGGCACTGCTCGCCGGCAAGGACGTCTTCGTCGAGAAGCCCCTGGCGCTAAGCGTCCACGAGGGCGCGGAACTGGTGGAGCTGGCAGGTACCTCCGAGCGCGTGCTGCTCGTCGGCCATCTGCTCGAGTATCACCCGGCGCTGGACATCCTGAGGCAGATAGTCAACGACGGTGAGCTGGGCAAGGTCCAGTATATCTACTCGAACCGTCTCAACCTGGGCAAGTTCAGGACGGAGGAGAACATCCTCTGGAGCTTCGCGCCTCACGACATAGCGTCCATACTCGGGCTGCTCGGCGACGAGCTGCCGACGCATGTCTCCGCACACGGCGGCTCCTATCTCAACAGCGGCATAGCCGACGTGACTCTCAGCACTCTCACGTTCGCGAGCGAGGCCCGCGCGCACATCTTCGTCAGTTGGCTGCACCCGTTCAAGGAGCAGCGCCTCGTGGTCGTGGGCGACCGGAAGATGGCGGAGTTCGCTGACACCGACGCAACGGACAAGCTGAAGCTCTACGAGCACCGGATTGACTGGGTTGACCGCATGCCGCAGCCTGTGCCCGGCGAGGCACGGCCGGTGCCGTTTCCGGGGGACGAGCCCCTGCGCCTCGAGTGCCTCGACTTCCTGCGCTGCATCCAGGACCGCGGCTGTCCGAAGTCGGACGGACGCAGGGCACTACAGGTCCTCAAGGTGCTGGCCGCCTGCCAGGAGTCGCTCGAGAACGGCGGCGTCCTCGTGCGGCCGAACCACTCCGCCGCCGATTACTTCGCACACGCTTCAAGCGTCATCGAGCAGCCCGTGCAGATAGGGTCAGGCAGCAAAATCTGGCACTTCACGCACGTCATGCCCGGCGCAATCATCGGCCGGGGCTGCGTCTTGGGCCAGAACGTCTTCATCGGCAGCAACGTGCGGCTCGGCAACAACGTCAAGGTGGAGAACAACGTGTCCGTCTTCGAGGGCGTGACGCTCGAGGACGACGTGTTCTGCGGCCCGTCCTGCGTCTTCACGAACGTCATCAATCCGCGCAGCCATGTCTCGCGGAAGCACGAGTTCCGTCCGACCCTTGTGCGGAAGGGCGTCACGATAGGCGCGAATGCGGTCATCGTGTGCGGCCATACCATCGGGCGCTATGCGTTCATCGGCGCCGGCTCGGTCGTGACGCAGGACGTTCCGGACTACGCGCTTGTCTACGGCAACCCGGCGCGGCGCTGCGGCTGGATGTGCGCCTGCGGCGTGCGGCTATTGCAGGAAGAGCACGGGCTGCATTGCCCTGCCTGCGGGGCGCGCTATGCGTGCGGGGGCACTGACTCGATAGCACCTGTCGAGGAGAACATGCATGCGGATACCACTGACTGATCTGGCGGCCCAGTACGCCGACATCAAGGACGAGATTGACGAGGCCGTCAGGCGCGTCATCTCGTCAGGGTCATTCATACTGGGGCCGGAGGTGGAGGCGTTCGAGCAGAAGATGGCCGCATACTGCGGCACGTCCCACGCGGTGGGCGTGGCCTCCGGGACAGACGCGCTGCAACTCGCTCTCCTGGCATGCGGGGTAGGCCCAGGCGACGAGGTCATCACCACGCCGTTCACCTTCATCGCCACGACGGAGGCCATCGTCAACTGCGGCGCCACGCCGGTCTTCGTGGACATCGAGCCTGAGACACTCAACATGGACCCGTCACGCGTGGAACAACACATCACCCCACGCACCAAGGCGCTCCTGCCGGTGCACCTGTACGGCCACCCGTGCGACATGACGCGCATCATGGAAACCGCCCGCAGGCACGGACTCAAGGTCATCGAGGACTGCGCGCAAGCGCTCGGCGCCACTTGGATAGGGCAGCGAGTGGGCTCTTTCGGCGATGCGGGCTGCCTGAGCTTCTTCCCCAGCAAAGTGCTGGGCGCGTACGGCGACGGCGGAATGGTCGTAACGAACGACGCCGGCGTTGCGGAGAGGGTGCGAATCCTGCGGAACCACGGCGGGCGCGTGAAGTACTACCACGAGGTCAACGGTTTCAACAGCCGGCTGGACGCGCTCCAGGCGGCTGTGCTGAGGGTGAAGCTGGGACACCTGGACGGGTGGCTCGAGCGCCGGAGGAAAATCGCGGCCGCATACGCGGACGGCCTGGCGAACATCGAGGACATCACGACTCCGATTGTCAGAGACGGCGCAGTTCACGTGTTCAACTACTACACCATTCGAGTTGCCGGTGGGGCGCAGCGCAGAGACGCGCTCGCAGCCCATCTCAAGTCGCACGGCATCGCATCGGCGGTCTACTACCCCCTTGCGCTGCACCTGCAGGTTGTGTACCGTCAGCTCGGACACGCTCCGGGGAGATTCCCCTGCGCGGAGCCGGCACAAGAAGCCGTGCTCTCGCTCCCCATTTACCCGGAACTTACACCGCAACAGACGCACAGCCTACTTAAGGCTGCGCATTCGGGCATGGGGCATGAGTCCAACCCAGGAGTGCTAGGTCACTCGCATTCGGACAATCGTGAAAGCACAGTTGCCCGTTCGAGCAACCACAGAGACTCAGGCCCTAGGCAACCCTGATGATTGGACTGGACATTCATTTCGCGCGAATAGCCGTCGTGCGCCTTGGCCCGTCGGCAGAAGGGGCTTGAACTTGGGGAAGGTGGTCTCACTCGCGCCAGGCGCAGCCAGACCGGCAGCACCCTACGGAAATCAATGCCCGGGCGAAACATGTGCGCAGGAGTGACGACGGAAAAGCAAGCAAAACAACTCATTCATCCCGTGCGCCACACTCATTGGCGGACTGTGGTGCTGCGGATGTGACGGAACAAGAGATGTACTCAAGTCGCAAGAAGAGCGGGCCTTCTTCCGTGGAACCAGCCCGCTTCGTGAGCGACGTAGGATGGATGCTCGTGCCCCAAGCGAGTGGACTCGCCATAGCATTCGCGGTGCAGGCAATCCTCGCTCGACTGCTTGGAGCCTCGGGGCTGGGCCTATACACGCTCAGCCTGACCGTGGCGGGAATCGCCGGCATCGGTGCCAACCTGGGCCTCAGTCAAGCTCTGATTCACCACGTCGCTCGGAACTCCGACAACCCTCAGGCAGTGTCCCAATATGTCGTGCTGGGCCTCAGCCTATCCGCCGGACTGGGTATCGTCGGGGCGGCGGTGCTTTTCGGCATGCGGGGGCTCATCGCGCAGTTCTTCGATTGTCAGCAACTGACGGGTCTACTGATACTCGTAGCTGTCAGTTTGCCATTCGCATCCGTGTTCGCTTCTGTGCAGGGCGTTCTCAACGGGCTTCGGTCCATGCGGACCTACGCCCTGACAGGCGTGAGCAGGCGTCTGCTGAGAGCCGCGGTGGTCCTGCCAGTTGTTGTGGCGGGCTTTGGCGTTGTCGGCGCCGTAGCAGGTGTGCTCGCAGCAGAGGTCTGCGCGTGCCTCGTTGGAGTCTGGTTCGCGCGCCGCTACCTGGCACCTCTGACAGGACACATCTTGGTGCAAACAAAGGAACTAGCGAGCTTCGGCGCGCTCATGTGTGCGGCAAATGCAGTGTACGCTGTCTTCGCACAGGTGGACATTCTCTTCATAGGGCGCTTGATGTCCGCCAGTGCGGTTGGCACATACAGCGTTGCTGTGACCATCGCGTCCTTCTTTTCGATAGTCCCGGGCGCAATCCAGATGGTCATGTTCCCGACGGCTTCCCACTCCTTCGCTGCAAACGACTTCGAATCAGTCACTCATCTGCTCCACAGGGTCATCAGATGGACCACATGCATCATGCTCCCGCTCGGTTTGGGGGTATTCTTCTTCGGGGATGAGCTAATCAGACTTGTGTTCGGGCCAGCATACGTGATTGCATTCGGCCCCCTGCTGATCCTGGTCAGCATCCGCATCATCCGTGGGTCAACGATGACGCCTGTGGCGAAACTGATACCTGCACTTGGGCGGCCGGACATCAACCTCAAGATAGACATAGGAGGCCTTTTGCTCAATGGATGCCTGAACGCAATACTCATCCCACGGCTGGGGCTGATTGGGGCTGCAGTGGGGACAGCGATTGCGCTGCTGGCGAACACGGCCGTGTTCTTCTGGTGGCTGCGCCGCTTCAGTCCGATAACCATTGACCTGAGATGGCACCTGCGGGCAAGTCTGACAGCATGCCTGGCGGTGGGCGTGTTTCTGGGATTGTCCCTAGTGCTGGGTCGTTCTGCCTCCGGGGCCTGCGTGCTTGCAGCCTACCTGTTGGTAGTATGGGGAGTGTTGCTTGAAGGCACCGACAGGGCCCTCGCCAAGGATATTGTCCGACTTGTCATCTCACGAAGGGGGTACTGAGATGCCCGGACTAGTTGGAATCGTGTCTGCAAAGGACGACGCAACTCGGGTTCTTGCCGACATGGCGCACGGGGTGACTCACAGGTCGGGGCAGTCTGCCGACTCATATGACGCCCCGCCGTTCCGTGCTGCCTGCGTTAGTCTCGGGGACTCCATCGGAGAAGGCCAACGAATGGCTTCTACTGAGGACGGCACAGTTGTGGCCATGGTGTACGGAAGAATCCACGGACTCAAGCAGGAAGGACAGCGCCTCGAAGGCAAGCACTCGTTCCGGTCCGAGGCCGCAGCAGAATACTGCGCCCACGCCTACGAGGAATACGGCCGGGATTTTGCTGCCCGGCTCCGACTGAACGGCTTCTTCACTGTCCTCATCTGGGACCGGCAAGCGCACAGCTTGCTGGTTCTCAACGACCGCTTCGGGCAGTGCCCTCTCCACTACACACAGTGCGGGAGCGAACTGCTATTCGCCACCGAGGCGAAAGGCTTGCTGGAAAGCGGGCGGCTGCGCCGGCAAATCGACGAGATTGGCATGGAGGACCATCTGACTATCGGAACAGTCCTCGGAGACAGAACCCTGTTTGAAGGGGTGCAGTTGCTTCCTCCCGCGTCCATGCTGGTGTTTCGTGATAGCCACCTTCATGTGCATCACTGGTGGCCCTACTTCAGGCACAGTGTCTCCCATCGAGTGCCGGCTCACGAGCATTCGGAACGTCTTGCAGCAACGCTGACCAGGGCGGTGGAAGCACAATTGCCTGCAGGAGAGTGCCATGGGCTTCTCCTCAGCGGCGGACTGGACTCGCGGCTGGTTCTTGCGGCGGTTCCGCCCGAACGCAGGCAGACGTTGACAACCATCACGTATGGCGTGGATGGCTGCAACGATGCACGTATTGCGGAGGCAATAGCGCGGTTGGCTCAGACAAAACATGTGTTCTGCTGTCTGTCCCCCGACAAGGTCGCACGACACATGGTGGACAGTGTATACCTGACCGATGGTGCCTACGTCCCACACGGTGGGGCTGCGGTCGCGGTGCACGAAGAACTGCCGCCCGGTCTCCGGTCGCTCTGTGAAGGGCTCACGTTGGAAGTCATTCTGAAGGGCTCCTATCTCTCGGAGGCGCTGCTGCGTGGTCGTGGCGACGCGGATGTGGTGCCCCTACTGGACAGGCGCAGAGTTTTTGGTGACGAAGCCATGGCACATCTGCTGCTGGGGTCGTACGGCAGTGATGAGGCACGCCTGCCGCGCACGAGGATTGCGTGCATCCTGCGCGAGTACGAAGGCGCCCCCTGGGAAAAGGCCGAGCGATTCGTGATGCAGCACCTCCAGCGGCGCCATTTCGTGATGGCTGGCAGCTTCATCCGGCCCAACTATGTCGGCATGACAGCGCCTACCTATGACAACGAGTTCGTTGACGCGGCGCTGGCCGTGCCGGCCGAACTCAAGCTGGGCGGCAGGATGCAGATTGCGGTGATGCGACGACTTGATGAGCGCATGGCCTGCTGGACCTATGCCAACACTATGGTGAGCCCATGTCTCCCGCAAGCGGTCACGCACACGGCTCTGATGTGGCAGTCCGGCAAGGCGCGGGCGTACCGCTATCTCTCGCAACTGTCGGGGGGGGCTCTAGTCAGCCTGACAGACCGCCGACCTTTCGCTCCTTTTGGACAGTGGTTGCAGTACGAACGCTCCTGGCAGGCAATCGTACGCTGGGCGCTGCTTTCGCCCGACAGCCGAATCCGAGCGTACTGCAACCAGCAGTATGTCTCCGGCCTCCTGGAACAGCACGTGGCCGGAAAGATGGGCCATTTCCTCAGGCTGGATGCGTTGCTCGGGCTCGAGTTCAGCATTCGGTTGTTTATCGAGAGGCAGGGGCGCGAAGACATGAACCTGGAGCTATCTCAAGTGCTGCGTGCATCCAAGCTGGACACGAACTCATGAGACAAACGGATGTAGAATCACGGGCTGACTACAAGAGCAACTGAATACTGAGTAGTCACATCAAAGGAGGCATGGGAATGGGAATGAACTGGTCAGGAAAGCAGGTACTGGTATGCGGCGGTGCGGGGCTCATCGGGTCCTTCATCGCCCGTGAGCTGCTGCAGCGAGGCGCCGCGGTGACAATCGTGGACAACCTCTCGAGCGGCGTGCTCGACAACATCGAGGACATCAGAGACGACGCAGAGGTGCTGGTCGCAGATCTGCGAGACCCCGCCATCTGCGACGCTGCCGCCCGAGGGAAGGACGTTGTGTTCCAACTGGCCGCCAACATGGGCGGCATCGGCTACATCACTTCCATCGGCGCCGAGATCATGCGCGACAGCGCAGGCATCAACATCAACATGCTGGAAGCAGCCAGGTCAGCAAACGTGGAGCGCTACTTCTATAGCTCATCGGCCTGCGTCTACCCGGAGTACCGTCAGACTGACGAGCACGTGACCGCACTCAAAGAGGAGGACGCCTATCCTGCAGAGCCGGACCAGTTCTACGGCTGGGAGAAACTCTTCACCGAGAAGCTCTGCGAGGCCTATCAGAAAGACTACGGTATGTGCATCCGCGTGGCCCGCTTTCACAACGTCTTCGGCCCGGTGTACACCGGCTTCGACAAGGCGAAGGGCAAGGCGCCGTGCCACCTCATCATGAAGGCCATCCAGCATCCGGACTCGCCATTCGACATATGGGGCGACGGCGAGCAGACGCGCAGCTTTCTCTACATCGATGACTGCATCAAGGGAGTGCTCCGGCTTGTGGCAAGCGACCATGGGCGGCCGATCAACATCGGTTCAGACAGGCTGGTCACCATCAATCAACTCGCAGACATCGTCATCCACATCTCAGGGAAGACAATCGTGCCCACGCACGACCTCACCAAGCCCCAGGGCGTCCGGGGGCGGAACGCAGACCTCACACGTGTGCGCCAGGTCCTCGGCTGGGAGCCGGAGGTGACTCTCGAAGAAGGTCTGAGGCGAACCTACGAATGGACGGTCGCCCGCCTCGACCACGTCCGCCAGGTCTGCGACCTCTAGCGCGGGTACGCCGCCACAACCGTCAGAAAAGGAGTCGTTCACATGCAGGACAAGAGCATCTCAGTGGTTGGAATCGGCAAGCTCGGACTCTGCACCGCTGCTTGTTTCGCGCGGAAGGGCTTTCGAGTCATCGGGGCCGACGTCAACCGTGAAACGGTCGACGCGGTCAACCAGCGGCGCAGCCCCGTATATGAGCCAGGACTTGCCGAGCTTCTTGTGCAGGTGGGAGACCGACTGAGAGCAACGCTGGACATCCGGGAGGCCGTCGCAGAAACAAGGGCCACGTTCATCGTGGTGCCCACGCCAAGCGATGTCGGCGGGGGTTTCTCCACCCGGTACGCGGAGGACGCCTGCCAGCGCATCGGGCAGGCCCTCAGGGACACGCGCAGGCACCATGATGTCATGCTCGTCAGCACCGTGCTCCCGGGCGCAAGCGACGGCACCCTGATACCCCTCCTGGAACAGACTTCCGGCAGGACCTGCGGCAAGGACTTCAGCTACTGCTACAACCCTGAGTTCATCGCCCTTGGGAGCGTCATACGCGACTTCACAAACCCGGACGTCGTGCTCATCGGCGAGAGAGACCCCGCCAGCGGCGCCAGACTTGCCAACCTGTACAAGGTTGTCTGCGACAACGACCCGCCGGTGGCCAGAATGAGCGTCCGGAACGCCGAACTCGCCAAGATATCTCTCAATGCCTACGTCACCATGAAGATAAGCTTTGCAAATACCCTGGCCGAGATATGCGAGCGTATCCCTGGTGGCGACGTCGACGCCGTCACGGGGATGCTCGGGCTGGACAAGAGGATCGGCAGGAAGTATCTCTCCGGCGGGCTGGCCTACGGCGGCCCGTGTTTCCCCAGGGACAACGCGGCGTTCGCGGCGTTCGCTGCCAGCGTAGGCAGTGAGGCACGGCTGTCGCGTGCGACTGACGCCGAGAACGCGCACCAGGTATCCAGGGTGGCTTCGCTGGTCCTCCAGAAGCTTGGCGCGTTGACAGGGAAGAGGATCGCGGTACTCGGGCTCACCTACAAGCCGGAAACGGACGTGGTCGATGAGTCGGCTGCTGTGGCTATCGTTCAGGCTCTGGCCCGGGACGGTGCGACACTTGTGGTCTACGACCCTGCGGGCCTGGAGAATGCACGGGCGGTGCTCTCAGACGACAGCATCGTCTATGCACGGTCGCTGCGGGAATGTCTCAGTGGTGCGGACCTGGCAGTCATAGCGACGCCGTGGCCGGAGTTTCAACGTCTGCGTCCGGAGGACTTCAGTGGCGAAATGCGCAATGCGGTCGTGTTGGACTGCTGGCGAGTATTCAATGCGGCAGACTTCGGCCAGACGGTGGAGTACATCGCCCTGGGTGTCAACCGCACCCCGGTGCAGGCAGTGGAGTCTGAAGGATGCTGACCATCTTCTCGGTACCCAAACCGTTTGTCGGGCATATCGCAACCATACAGCGAAACGCGATTGCGAGCTGGAAAAGGCTCAAGCCGGAGTGCGAAATCATTCTGCTAGGTGACGAGCCTGGAATCTCAGAGGCCTCCACACAGCTTGGAACAAGGCATATCGGGGAGTTGAGCCGCAACGAGTACGGCACGCCACTGGTGGACTCTGTTTTCCGAGAAGCGCAGGCTGCAACCAACCACAGGCTGTTCTGCTACGTGAACGCGGATATCATATTGCCTCCGAATTTCACGGAGGCAGTGAGCCGTGTAGCTGATGACTGGTTCTTGATGTTGGGGAGAAGGACAGACGTTGATATTGATTTCCCGCTGGCTTTCGGCGTCGCAGAGTCGGAAGCGCGGCTTGAGAACGCTGTTCGCGAGAACGGGAGGCTGCACGGTCCATATGGTATCGACTACTTCGTTTTTCCCAGCGGGCTATATGACGACGTGCCTCCGTTCGCCCTGGGACGGGCCGCCTGGGACAATTGGCTCGTGTTCCATGCCCGGGACCTGGGGGCCCGCGTCGTTGACGCAAGCCATGTCGTGAGGGCAATCCATCAGAATCACGACTACGGTCATGTTCGTGGAGGCAGCAGTGGCGTCTGGAAAGGGCCCGAACGGGAGCGCAATCTGCTGTTGCTCGGCGGCAGAGGCCGAAGCTTCGGCATCAACCACGCTACGCATGTTCTCCGCACGGGAACTGTCCGCCACGCCATCCGCGTACCGTACGTGTACAGCCGGTTCATGAGCGTCCCTGTGCTACATCCCCGCCTGTGGTTCCTCTGGGTTGCGGCGGAGGCCTTGCGCAAGGCGGCCGCTGTCTGCCGCAGGGTTGCCCTGTGCACCTCTCGGTGGGCAAGACCAAGCAGCGCCTCGTGACGTGCCCGGAATGGCTTCAATGAACGGTCCTCCGTCTGCCACCTCTGCGCTCGCCAGAAAAGCGCTTGCACGGCTTGACGTCTACGCAGCCCTTGCGGCCATCATCTTCGGCAGTCTGGCTGCGGCAGTGACGGCGTACGCAGGCGCCCGGGCGACCACTGAGATTATGCTCAGCGTGCTGGCGGGGAGCGCGCTGTACCTTGTGCTCCGTTCTCGTGGTGCGCCACGGGTACCGCGCCAGATGGGAGTGGAGACCGCCGCGAGGCTGCGACTGGTCCTCAATGTCGTTTTCGTGCTTGCATTCGCCGCGAGCCTTCTCCTGTCACATGTCTGCTGGCTCCGTCCACAGGCCTACTTCGTGCTCATGTCGGTGGCTGCTGCCGCAGCGGCCGGGGAGCTGTTCTGCTCCCGTGGCAGGTCCTCCGTGTCCCTGGTGCTTGTCAAGGCACTGCTGCTTGCAGTGACCCTCAGAGCAGGCCTCGCGTACGAATTCCCGGGCTTCTACGGGACCGACACGTGGAGCCATGCCGTGGTCATCGAGTCGTGGGCTACGAGCGCTCACGTGACACGGTTCACGCCAATCGGCGAGACCTCCTACTATGTCTATCCGGTGTTCCATCTGTTCGCGGTTTCCACCAGGATACTCTCAGCGCTGCCTGCCAAGGATTCCATGTTCCTGTCGGCCACCCTCTACCAGGTCTTCAGCATCCTCTCTGTCTTCATCGTGGTGCGCCGTCTGGCAGGCGAAAGGGTGGGGCTCGTTGCCGCGCTGCTTGCAAGCTTCGCTACATTCCTCGTCACGTGGGGAGCGTTCATGATTCCGAACGCGCTGGGGACGGCGCTGTTCGCCCTAATCCTGATGCTGGTATTGAGACACGGAGGGAGCTACCGCACCAACGTGCTGTTGCTGTTGATGTGTGGAGTGCTCATCACCACCCACACCATATCGTCGTTTGCCACTGCTGTGGCCCTCGCAGGCATGTTGGCGGGCGCACTCCTGTGGCGCGCTACAACAGGGGAACGTTTTTACGAGCCAGCGTCTCGCATGGCGTTCGTCGTCCTGTTCTGGGTGGGGATGTTGTCATATTGGATGTATGCCTGGTTCATGGACCAGAGATTTTTCTTCCGAGACGTCTTCGGCTGGTTCCAGCATGCCCTGCGAACTGATGTGGCTATTGCCGGCGTTCCCTATGCCGCCTCGGATGCCCCGCTCAACAGGATGTTCTTCCTTCTGCTCATCGGCTTTGCCGTGGTCGGGGCCCTGGGCTGGCTATCCCAGCGTGAGCGCAACAGCGCGCGCATGGCTGTGCTGGGCGGTGCTGCCGCTATTGCAGCCACCGTCGTCGTGTTTCCTATCCTGAACATTGGGAACCTGCTGCCGGGGCGCTGGCCCGCATTCGCGTTCTTGCTTGCCGTCGGGCCGATGGCATGCGGGCTCCTCACCCTGGTGAGGCTGGCATCGACCACTACGGGACGCGCATCGATGTGTGCTGTCCTTATGTTCGGCGTGTGTTTCTTCTCCGTCAACAACGCCCACGTGAACCTGCGCGCTCCCTTCTACGATGTCCCGGGCTACTATCCGTACGCCCACAGCGAGATGGCGGCGGTTGACCATTTCGCACAACCCGACGACCTTCTCCTCATCACTGACAGACCCTTCGCACAAGAGTACCCCCGTACGACCTACCCGCAGATGCCTCTCGAGTTCCTCGGAACCAACCCCGACGACATAGACGCAACGCCCGGGGCTCCCCCGGTCTACGTGGTGCGCGTCCGCGTGTATGACCACCTTTTTCTGTTGGAGTCCTCCGAGGACGGCGCCTCCTACCTCCCCAACGGCTCACAGGAGCACCGTGTGTACGCGAACGCGACCACGGAGGCCTTCCTGCGAGCAACTTGAACACGCGCGAGGTGAAGCGGAGTCACTTTCCCCCTGGTTGCAGCCGGATATCACAACCACTGCATGAGTCGCCCACCGGACTTCGCAGACATGCATCTGGATAGCCCTCTCCGGGCCGTCCCCGCAGTGCCGACCAAACCGTGGGCATGAGCACTTTCTGGTTTGCTGTAGCTGAAGTCGTCCCCCATGCCCACAGAGGGCCGCGAACTACTGCCCGGACTGACTGGCAATCGAAAGCTCGAGAGACAACGCCGATAGAGTGATGACGCCCCCGGCACATGACAAACCGCGCCCACCACCCGCGTGCTGCACACGCGCCAACCTCGTGTTCAACGAGGGTAGTCGTGAGGCACGAGTCCGTCCAGCAGTTCAGCAAATCGGCGGGCCATCTCTTGCTGGCCGTATTTGCGGGCTGCGGCGTCATTTCCGCGCCACGCCACCGTGCCGGTGCGCGCGTACTCGGCGTACGCGTCCTCCAGGGCCGACCTGACCGCTTCCACATCGGTCGCGACTACACCCGCGCCCATCTCCTCTACGATGTCATCAGCCGGATCCAACCCGGCGCCAACGGAGAGTATCGGTCTCCGGGCCGCAAGGTACTCCAGTACCTTCCAAGACAGGATGCCGCTGCCTGCTCGCGGGTCGCACTTGATGCTGAGCAGCACGTGCGACTCACGCTGGCGCGCGAACGCGGCAGCTTGCGGCACACTGCCACACTGCGTCACAATGCGGGAGAGCCCCCGTTCGTCTATCTGCTTCTGCACCCAGTCGAGGCACGGCCCGTAGAACCGACCCTCTGTGTTCGACTCGTCAACAACGCCTTGTTGCACAAGAACCGCAAGTGCCTCCAGCAGGACGCGCGGCTCCCGCACCCCCCTGCTGAATCCACCTGTGTAGGTCAAGGTGAACTTACGCGCCAGGGTCACAGGTGGGCTGTTCACCGTGTCCGGGTCGAAGCCATGCATGATGCTATTGACTCGTCCCTCCCCGTGCATCTTCGCAAACATTTCTGTGTGCGACTGATTGGTCGTGACAAGCGCATCTGCCCTTGCCAGGGTACGCCGTTCCAGTCTCCGGTCGAAGGCGCGCCTGACGGCCCCGTACGGGGTCCCGTGGTCCTGAGACCAGAGGTGCGGGAAATCCGCAACCCATGGCATCCCGAACTCCCTCTTCAACTCGCAGGCAACCAGGTGACTCGACACCGGCGATGACGTGCTGATAACTGCATCGAAGTCCTCTTCCTGGACGAGCGCCAGCGCACGCTGCGTGGCACTGCGACACCATCTCTTGTGGCCATCGGGATACTCCGTCACCTCGCGAGCGCGGGTCATCGTCCAGCACAGCAATCGATTGTCGGAGGACATTCCGAGTTTCTGAGCGAGTTGTGTGCGAACGCTGCGATGAGGATCTCCCCCCATCCCCTTGACGAGATTCGCAACTGCCTCGTCTCCCTCCACAGCTTCAACGCGATAGGGAAGATCAGCATTCTCGGGCAACGGCCATGTGAGGACGACCGGGTCCCATCCATGCTCCGGAAGGTACTTCGCCAGCCCATGCAGGCGGGCACCTCCGCTGTGGTATGGCCAGATAGCGCCTACGATGAGTGCCGACTTCCTTACTTTGCCGATCATGCACCCCTGTCAGGTTGGAGGGACAACATGTCCGATTCCATAGAGTACTCTGTGGCTCCTGTCATCCGCCTCGGGTGGGATTTCGTCGACCCGCACGTTCACCACATCGCGTTCATGTGCAACAGTAATCTGCGTGGGGATCGAAAGGGTCTTCTTCTGGATCTTCCGGTGGACGAGACTGCGTAGGGCCGGCCCCTTTGGCAGAGGCTGCACGATGTCCAGCAATCGACTTCCGCACTTCCAGGCCAATCGCCGAGAAGCAGCATACGCCGTTCCCGAACTCACCTCAAAGGAACCATACACGTGTGCCACAAAGCCTGCGTCGCAGAGCAGAGCACGCAACTGCTCAGACGAATAGTATGCGAATGGCAATGTGTTGGGACGAAAGCCCGAAACGCTCTTGTTTGGCAGTGAGACCATGACGACACCCCCGGGCGCGAGGATGCGTCTGCACTCCAGTAACGCAAGGTCCGGGTCTCTCAGATAGAGGATCACCTCAAACAGCAGGACCGCGTCGAACGTCTCATCCCTGAACGGCAAATGGTGCGCATCGAGTTGAGCAAGCGGTACAGTTGCCCCGTACAGCCGGTGTGCGGTGGCAAGGAAATCGGACGTGATGTCTGCACCAAGGACTCGCGACGCGCCCTTTTCCAGCAGGTATCCCAGTCCGAGACCGGGTCCACACCCTACCTCAAGGACCCGACACCCGGTGACCGATGCGCCTGCAAGGACGTACCGCCGCGCAATGGTCTGCACGGTCCTTAAGTTGGTTAGCCGTCCTGGCAGCTCCGCCTCAACCATACAATCGCCGTGCGTTCGCGTCACTCGTGGCTCCGGTGTCAGTAGATGCTGCTCGCCCTGCAGGTAGGATTGCCACAGTCTCCGGAACGTCGAAGTCGCTGAGCCCGCGTGTAGCATCCCCGGCTTCAAGCGGAGCGTGGTCACAGACAGCCTCAACCACGCTCAGAGCCTCTTGCTGGAAGAGAGAAACCATTCCCAATCATCACTCACACCCCATCTCAAGACACCCACCGTCTGGCACCGTGTCCACGGCCCTGACATGGCGTCCAGGCACCGCGCCGACGCGGCTACATGCCGCCGTCTATACCGATGACCTGGCCTGTGACATACGAGGCGCGGTCGGAAGCAAGAAAGGCCACCACCTCCGCAACCTCCTCCACCTCACCCGCACGGCGGAGCGCAATCATCTCCACGAACTTGCTGCGGACTTCCTCGGGCAGGACATCTGTCATCTGCGTGCGAATGTAGCCGGGAGCAACCGCGTTGACCGTGATGGCACGCGACCCGACCTCCTTCGCAAGGCTCTTAGTGAAGGCGATGATGCCTCCCTTGGAGGCTGAGTAGTTGGTCTGACCGGGATTGCCAATTACGCCGGCTATGGACGCGATGCTCACAATCCTGCCACCACCCTGCCGCATCATCGACTTGAGCGCATGCTTCGAGCAGAGGAATGTGCCGCGAAGATTTATGTCAATAACATCATCCCAGGCCTGCTCCGACAGCCGGAGCAGAAGCGTGTCCCGCGTTATTCCCGCGTTATTCACGAGGATATTGACTGCACCCCACTTCTCGACGACCTCATCCACCATGCGCTTGACCGCCTCGCCGTCGCGGACGTCGGCCTCAACGATGAAACCCTCAGCCCCCAACCCCTCCAGCGCGGATACGACCTCGCGGGCATCCACTTCGTTCTGGGGGTCCACGCTGACGTAGTTGACGGCGACCCTGGCGCCCATGGCTCCGAGCTTCAGGGCAATGGCCCTGCCCATGCCGCGGGAAGCACCTGTCACAAGGGCGACCCTACCTTCCAATTCCATGTTGCCTCCGCAACGGACGACAGGGAAGCCCTGAGCTTCCCCGTTGTGTCATCCCTTGAATCGCTTGATAACCAGGCAGCAGTTCTCGCCACCAAGACCGAAGCTGTCCGTCAGGCACACGTCCACGTTCGCCTTGCGGGCGACGTTCGGCACGTAGTCCAGGTCGCACTCGGGATCGGGCGTCTCGTAGTTGATGGTGGGATGAATCACGCCGTCCCTGATAGTCATCACGCAGGCGATTGCCTCAATCGCACCGGCAGCGGTTATGGCGTGACCTATCATGGACTTCGTCGAGCTGACGGGCACCTTGTAAGCATGGTCCCCCAGGGCCAGCTTGAGCGCCTGCGTCTCAGTAGGGTCATTCAGCCGCGTGCTCGTGCCATGGGCATTCACGTACTGCACGTCCGCGGCAGCAACGCCTGCCTGCTTGAGCGCCACACCCATCGCGTACGCCTCGGCCTCCGGCGCCGGAGCAGTCGTGTCGTACGCATCGAAAGACCACCCCACACCACCCAGCTCCGCCAGAACCTCGGCGCCGCGCGCCTTCGCATGTTCCAGCGACTCCAGCACGACTATGGCCCCACCTTCGCCGAACACAAATCCGCTACGGTTCGCATCAAACGGGCGACTCGCCACGGCAGGATCAGGTTCCCGGCATACCGCGCCGAGTATGTCCAGCCCCGCTATGCCCACAGGCGACAGACACGAATCGGTCCCGCCCGCTATCATCACATCGGCATAGCCGAGCCTGATGAAGTTCATGGCGGTTCCGAGGGAATCTGCGCCCGACGCACAGAGGCTGTTGACGCTGGTGTTTGGCCCTCTCGCCTCGAAAATCATCCCTATCTGCATGGAGGGCCCGGTCGGGCCGGACCGTGCAACGAAAAGAGGGTCCACCCTCCGGGGGCCGCGCCGCTGCAGTATGTCGTATTGCTTGATGATATAGTCGCTCTCCGACAGGCAGGCGACGCTCACTCCCACTCTCTCCGGCTGCTCGCGGCTCATGTCAATGCCGGCATGGGCCATGGCCTCTTTTGCGGCAGCGACACCATAGTGGACAGCCCTCGGGTTACGGTCCGCAGCCTTGGGGTCCATGTACAGGTACGGGTCGAAGTCCTTGACCTCCGCATCCACCTTGACAAAGAACTTCGATGTATCGAACCTGGCAATCGGCGCGATGGCCGACCTGCCGGACACTGCACCCTGCCAGAACTCATTGACCGAGAGCCCCAGTGGATTGACCGTTCCAAGCCCGGTTATCACTACTCTGGGAGTCTGCATCAATCGTCCCCTTTCTGAGCCATGGGAGCGAAAGGAGCCACTGACGTGCCTCCGTCCACGATGATTGTCTGGCCGCGAATCATGTAGGCCTCATCACTGCACAGGAAGGCAACCACGCCGGCCACGTCCTCGGGAGTCACCATCCTGCCCACAGGTGTGGTCTGCTTGAGGTCCTTGACAAGACCCTCTCTGATATAGAACTTGAGCGCCTCCGTATCCACCGCCGATGCTGACACGGCGTTTACTGAGATGCCATGTGGCGCCATCTCAATCGCGAGGTATCGAGTCAGCGCCTCGAGGGCCGCCTTCGATACTCCAACGGCCGCATAGGTCGGCCAGACGAACTTCGAGCCGAGGCTCGAAATACTGACTATTCTGCCGTTCCTGCCCTCCATGAGACCGACGGCGCGCTGCGCGCACAGAAGCAACGCCCTCGCGTTGATGTCCATCGTCCAGTTCCACGCCTTCTCATCGATATCAAAGATGGGCCGGCCAACTCCGGAGGCGGCGTTGCTGACGAAGATATCGAGGTACCCGAACTTGTCGGCAACAAAGTTGAACATCTCGGCAATCTTGGCCGGGTCTCCAACGTTCGCCCTGACGAGTTCGGCTCTCACGCCCAGCGCCCGAATCTCCTCGACTGTCTTCTCCGCAGCCTCCCGGCGCCGGAAGAAGTTGACCACGATGTCACATCCCTCCGATGCCAGCTTCAAGGCAGTGGCCTTGCCTATGCCGCGTCCACTGCCCGTTATCAGTGCCAGCTTACCCTGCAATGACTTCACGATGACTACCCCTTTTTCTCTACCTCTTGCTCAACGAACGAGACGAAGTCGCCAAAGTTGGTGAACTTCTGCGCCTCCTCGTCCGGTATCTCGATGTCGTACTTCTCCTCGACTGCGACCAGCGCCTGCACGATATCGAGAGAGTCAGCCTTCATCTCCTTGAACGTACCTTCCCGGGTCATGATGCTCTTGTCGATGTGCGCAATTTTGGACACGATGTCCTTGATTTCTTCCTCAACAGACATTAGCTGTGACCTCCTTCCATAAGCTTACCTTGCTCTTTCAAATGAGCGATTTCTTTCTTGAGACTGCCAACGATGTCGGACTGCACCGCCTTCCTGGCCGCGTTGATACCGTGCAGCATGTGCTCGGCGCTACACGCGCCGTGAGCAATCCTGACGATACCATCAACACCCCACAGGACACCGGTGCCCTCTTCTTCGCCCTCATACGACAGCTTCTTCAGCGGCAGCACACGGTCGAACAGGAATCCGACAATCCCCCTGAACGCCGGGTACTTCTCCAGCAGCCATATGCGTCCACGGTCGCCGATGCTCTCATAGAACTTGAGCAACACGTTCCCGACGAAGCCGTCGCACAGAATAACATTTGCCTTCCCCATCAGGATGTCATTTCCCTCGATGTTCCCGATGAAGTTGAGACCGCTCGCCTGCAACAGCGGGAACGCCTCTTTGACTAGCTCGTTGCCTTTCCCCTCTTCGCTGCCCGTACTGAGAAGCCCGACAGTCGGGTTCTCAATCCCGTACGTGGTCCGCGCGTACACCGTGCCTGCTATCGCAAACGACACGAGCTGGTGGGGTTTGCAGTCCACGTTGGCCCCGAGGTCCATCACCACGATATTCGGAGCGAAGCTGCTGAAGCCCCCACCCAATGTGGGCCGCTCCATACCTTCGACCATCCCGAGATAGGTCGCGGCACTTGCCGCCACCGCACCGGACGAACCGGCACTGATGAATGCATCAGCCTCGCCCTGCTTGATGAGCTTCGTGCCAACGACAATCGAAGACTGCCGCTTCTGCCGAATCGCCACGGCAGGAGCCTCGCCTTCCTTGATTACTTCCGGCGCATGTACGAGCCGGACAAGGCCCTCGGGAGCGCCTTCCTTCTGCAGTCCCGCGGTGACGACGTCCTCCTGGCCGACCAGGATGATGTTCGCCTCTCCACCACGCGCCGCAGCCACGGCCCCCTTGATAATCTCTTCGGGAGCGTAGTCACCGCCCATGGCGTCAACAGCTATCCTCACTCTTCCTGCAGTCTGTGACACACTCGTCTCCTCTACTGGCTGGAAAGACCGAACATACCTAAAGAACACGTCCTGCAGAACGCATCCGGCTCTGCAACGTCACAACGAGGCAGGAATCCTCACACGCGCCTCACCGGAGACCACAACTTCGCCCGCCTGATTGCAACACGATAGCGAACAAGTGACACATACTATAGCATTCTCTTCTGCCACCGATTCAACCTGACCAGACACAGTCAGTGTGTCACCGGGCCGGGCAGGGCTCCTGAAGCGAATCGATAGGCGGCCCGTGCTGTCCCACGGCTCCCCGAAGGCAGCACTCAGCATCTCGGACATGTAGGCCAGGACAAGCATCCCGTGCGCGATAGTGCCGCCCAGCGGCGTCGCAGCAGCAAATTGCTCGTCAATGTGTATCGGGTTGTAGTCCCCGGAAGCCTCAGCGTACTTGTGGATATCAGGCTGCGTTACGCGCCTGACCAACTCCGGCAGCGCAGTTCCCTCAAGAATAGGCAGCTTCATGTGTTACGACTCCGGCACAACCACTGTAGAGCGCCCGCGCTGGACAACGACGCCTGCATCATCCGAAATCACCATCTCCAGCGTCAGCATCCGCACGGGGCCGCGTGCCAGTTTCCTGAGCACTTTCACCGCACACGTAACGCGGGAACCAATGGGCACAAGCCCGGTGAACTCGAATTCCTGGGAGGCGTGTATGGTGCCGGGTGGCAGCGCGACCAACTCACCGAGCAAGCCAATCGCCCGGGCAGCCACCGCCAGAGGAGGAACGTAGTCGCGCTTCACTGCGCCGACCGCCTCAACGTAGGCCGCAACGACAGCGGGACTCAGGCTGTAGTCTACAGGCGGGAACTCGTATCCGGGGGTCAGTTCGTCATACCCTTTGGGCAATTCAACAGCACCTGCGTCACGAGTCAGACATTCCATGTCCCAATGCCCTTTCGCCACGCATTGAGACGCCGGAAATTCCGGTTATCATCTCACGAGCGGGTATACGTGTCAACATCCGCAGCTTGTAATCCGCAGCTTGTAACAGCGCGGCCACACGCATAAGATTAGCAGGCGTCGGGTGGTTCCACCCATGAGAGAGAGTCACTAGTGGAAGTACTGGGACAGATACTGGGCAACAAGATGGTCACGGCTTCAGTCGTTGCGTGGATGGCTGCGCAGCTGCTGAAGACGCTCATTGATGCCGCCCGATACAAGAGACTGAACCTCAGGCTGCTGGTGGGCACCGGCGGCATGCCCAGCGCACACTCGGCCCTCGTGTGCGCCCTCGCCACCACAGTCGGAAAGACACAGGGATTCGGCTCACCCTTGTTCGCCATCACGCTGGTTCTTGCCGCCATAGTCATGTACGACGCCGTAGGGGTGCGACAGGCCGTGGACAAACAGTCCGAAATCCTCACACACCTGCTCAACCACGTTCCGAGAACACAGGACGACTTCGACAGATTCCTCGAGGGACTCGTGGGACACACGCGGTTCCAGGTGGTGGCAGGTGGAATCCTGGGGATTGCCATCGGGTCAGCGTGGGTCTGACAGCAGTTTCCTCTCCGCCGCGTTTGAAGACGACTTCCAGCTTCCTCTATAATCTGCGTCATGCAGCGTCGTGACAACTCCTCGATGAACCCAATTCTCTTCCTGGTCGCCCTCAACATACTGGTGTTCTTCTTCCAGCTCATCCGCCCGGAGCTCACGCGCTTTCTCGGGCTCACTCCGATCCTTGTCCTGCAACAGCCGTGGACGATTGTGACGAACATGTTCGTGCACGCGAGCTTCACCCACATACTGTTCAACATGATCAGCCTCTATTTCCTTGGCAGCTTCCTGTTGAGGCTCGTCGGAGAGTCGAGATTCATGAAGGTCTACTTCATCGGGGGGCTGGCAGGGAACTTCCTGTACATACTTCTGGGTCCGGCCATGATACCCGGCGTCGGGGCCTCAGGCGCCATCTTCGCGGTAGGCGGCACGCTCGCCATGATGGCGCCCCGGCTGCCTGTGCTCGTGTTCCCCCTGCCTTTTCCCGTGCCCCTCTGGGGAGCCATGACGTTCTTTCTCGTTGTCTCTTTCTTCATCAGCGGAATCGCATGGCAAGCTCACCTTGGTGGCTTCCTCCTAGGCCTCGCGGCGGGATACTACTTCAAGCGCAGGGGCGGGCGGCTCTTCTACTACTAGGAGCCTGTCGGAATAACCACACTGACGGTGAGGCTACTCAGCGTAGGGCAGGGTTGGTGCGCCACTTCACGAAGGTTGGGAGTGCGCGAAGCGCGAAATGTAGGGGCAGGCCTCTGCGCCTGCCCGTGGTGGGGGCGATGGATGCAGGTGGAGCTGTTGGTGCAGTCAACCGCCGACGGTGCACAAACCCGTGGCGGGCGGACACAGAGGTCCGCCCCTACACCAAGGGACTCGACCATGAATGGTGGTAATGAGTGGCGTGTCGACAGCGCGACATGGCCGAACTGCTCCCTTCGTACCAATACCAAGGGGGCTGTTTCTCCGACAGGCTACTAGGCCCGTTGGACCCACATGCGCAAGGTTGAGATCAGGAGCGATGAGCTACGCCTTGCAGGTGAACTCTATTCGCCCACTTCGGCAGGCATGCTGCCGGCCGTGTGTGTCTGCCACGGCATTCCCGCTGTACCGTTCAACCCCGGCGAACGTGGCTACGCCGAACTTGCGCAGAAGCTCGCCGCCGAAGGCTTCGTCACGCTGATATTCAACTTCCGCGGCGCGGGGCTTAGCGAGGGCAACTTCGACATGCCCGGATGGACCAGAGACCTCGGGCATGCGCTGACATTCATGCAGGGACTTGAGGTCGTCGACAACTCGAAGACTTTCCTCCTTGGATTCAGCGGAGGCGCTGCGGCGAGCATCTGCGTAGCAGCCGCAGACAGGCGTGTGGCCGGCGTCGTATCCTGCGCCTCCCCTGCCGATTTCGAGGGTATCCTGCAAGGCTCACAACTGGAAGAGAGCCTCTCGCAATGGAGGCAGATAGGCATAGTGCGGGACCCCGAGTTCCCCCCGGATTTCGCTTCCTGGGCCGCAGGTTTCAGGGAAGTGGCTCCTATCTCTCTCGTGGGGCGTATTGCTCCCAGGCCTCTGCTGCTTATTCACGGGGATGCCGATGAAGTAGTGCCCCTCTCTCATGCTCGTGCGCTTTTCGATGCCGCCGGGGACCCGAAGCAGCTTGCGGTCATCGAGGGAGGGGTGCACAGGCTCCGCGTCGACGAGCAGGCCATGTCCATAGCGCTGGAATGGCTGCACCTTCAATCCGCTGCCGCCGGTGTTGCTGTCCAGCGAAAAAGTCCTCGGCGTAGATACCGTTCGTGAACGGCTCGGCCATTGCCTGAAACCACGGTTGTAGCCCAAATCCAACTTTGAAACCTGCCGGCCACCACAACCACCTACTCCCCGAGATGGCTCCAACCTCGTAGCACGTCAATCACGGGGCGCTTCTCGAAGCGCCCCTACCGTAGACCACACACCACAACCCCCGCGGGGCCATCAGCGAACCGCCCGGCGATCGATGAAGGTCACGATAGCAGCCCGCGGTTGCCCGTGGGGACATGGTGGTGGTTCATAACGTAGGGGCAGACCTCTGTGTCCGCCCACGGTGGCGGGGGCAAGATGTGGTTCCGGCGTAGGGGTCGTTCGAGAACGACCCGGCCACCACACGCGACCACGGCCCCCTGTACCACGCCCGCGCTGTTCACGTCCCGCTCGCTAGCTACAACCGTGTCCTGACACCATCTCCGGGCGCTTCCCGAAGCGCCCCTACAGGAGACCACATACCCCAATCCTCCACGGGCGGACACGGAGGTCCGCCCCTACACAGGAGTCACACAACGCCGCAAAGGTCAACACAACCGTGAACGGCACACTACCCTGCGGGCGGACACGGAGGTCCGCCCCTACACAGGAGTCACACAACGCCGCAGAGGTCAACACAGCCTTGAACGACACACTACCCTGCGGGCGGACACGGAGGTCCGCCCCTACACAGGAGTCACGGAACGCCGCAAAGGTCAACACAACCGCGAACGGCACACAACCCGACGGGCGAGGCATGCCTCGCCCCTACGGCTACGCTTGGGCTCGTGGTCACCGGCATCTTCCACCCCTTCCTGTTCAACATCACCATCTCCTGCATGCGGACATTTTCGCTGAACGCTCAGGGGAGGACAGAATCGTAGACCATCAACAAGTGCCCGGCCGCAGATTGACGCTCCGTTCGTCCTGATGCTACAATGATGCGCTGTTCTGGAGGTGCGGAGATTTACGCCATAGTCGAATCCGGTGGAAAACAATTCAAAGTCGAGCCGCGACAGACCTTGGATGTCGACCTTCTCGATGCGCCGAACGGCGAGACTGTAGAGCTTGACAGGGTATTGCTGGTGTCGGACGGCGAGACGACGCATGTTGGCTCTCCCATGATTGAGGGGGCCAAAGTCGTTACGACCTCGATGGGGCTGATCAAGGGCAAGAAAATCGTCGTGTTCCGGTACAGGAACAAGACAAGGTACCGCAAGAAGACAGGACACAGGACTCAGTACACCCGCCTGGTGGTTGACCGGGTGGTTATGCCGGGAGAGTAGCTAATGGCACACAAAAAAGGTGGCGGCAGCACCAGGTGCGGACGAGATAGTCAGCCGAAGCGCCTCGGCGTGAAGAAGTACGGAGGCGAGGTTGTTCGCGCAGGAAACATCATCGTGCGACAGCGTGGCACCCGCATGAAGCCGGGACAGAACGTCGGAGTTGGCAGAGACTACACTCTGTTCGCGCTCATCGACGGCCACGTCAAGTTCGAGCCGGCAAGCAAGTTCCAGAAGAAGGTCAGCGTATACCCATGAAAGCCAAGATACACCCCAAGTACTATGACGATGCCAAGGTAACGTGCCTGTGCGGCAATTCGTTCCCCGTTGGGGCTACGAAACCGGAGGTCCGGGTGGAGATTTGCAGTAAGTGCCACCCGTTCTACACAGGCCAGCAGAGAATCGTCGACACGATGGGCCGTGTGGAGCGATTCAAGAAAAGGCACGGCATCAAGGACTGAGCATCCGTTCGGTGTTCACGTCGAGAGGAATGGCTGCGCTGCATGCCATTCCTTTTCTGTTATCCGCAGGCGGCTTAATGTCACATTCGTTTCGCTACGGAGGCCAGGCACTTATCGAGGGTGTCATGATGCGCGGACCCCGCGACATAGCCATGTCTGTGCGGCTGCCGAACGGCACACTGGAGACAACGCACAAGCCCATTCCGTCGATATACACGGGCCGTCTGAGAAGCGTGCCCCTGTTCAGAGGCATTCTTGTTCTGCTGGAGACCCTCCTGCTCGGCACACAGGCGCTGCTCTACTCCGCGGAGAAGGCAGCCTCGGGCGAGGAAGGTGAGGAAATGCCGAAGGCGATGCTCTGGCTGGCGGTAGCCGCCAGCCTTGGCTTCGGCGTCCTGCTGTTCTTCGTTGTCCCCCTGCTCATCTCTCGCAGCCTCGACCAGTTCATCACATCCGACCTGGTGAGCAACGTGCTCGAGGGCATCCTCCGCATGGTGATATTCGTGCTGTATGTCGCCCTGATAGGGCTGATGCCGGACGTGAAGCGGGTGTTTGCATACCACGGAGCCGAACACCGCGTCATCAACGCCTACGAGTCCGGGGTCCCGCTCACCCCTGAGTCAGTTCAGGAGTACTCCACCTCACATGCACGATGCGGAACCAGCTTCATGTTCGTTGTCCTGACGGTCTCGATTCTTGTGCTGGCGCTTCTCGGGAGACCACCTATATGGATAGGCATTTTCTCCCGCGTGTTGCTGCTGCCACTCATCGCGGCAGCCAGCTACGAGATTCTCAAGTGGTCAGCCTCCCGACAGCAGAACCCGCTGGTCCGTTCAATCACGTTTCCCGGATTGCTGCTGCAGAGGCTCGTAACGCGTCGACCGGACGACAGCCAGGTGGAAGCCGCCATCGCTGCCCTGGAGGCAGTACTCGAGGAACCCGCTGAGCCCGACGCCGCCTAGCCTGTCGGAGAAACAGCCCCCTCGACATTGGTAAGAAGGGAGCAGCTCGGCCACGTCGTGCCGTTGACACGCCACTCATTACCACCACTCATGGTCAAGCACCCTTGTGTAGAAGCGGACCTCTGTGTCCGCCCACCGATGGAAGGATGGTGTCGTGGTGGTCCCCTGTAGGGGCAGGCTCCCATGCCTGCCCGTCGGGGTTGGGTAGTGTTCCATTGTAGGGACGGACCTCTGTGTCCGCCCGTTGGGTCAACGCGTGGTGGTGGTTCGTGATGTAGGGGCCGTTCGTGAACGGCCCGGCCCCGTTCGCGACCACGGTCACCCGCATCACCCCACGCTATTCTCGTCCCGCCCGATGGCTACAACCGCGTCCTGCCACGATCACCGGGCGCTTCCCGAAGCGCCCCTACACCGAATCACAACACTTCATCCACCACCACGGGCAGGCGCAGAGGCCTGCCCCTACATTTCGCGCTTCGCGCACTCCCGGCCTTCGTGAAGTGGCGCACCAACCCTGCCCTACGCTGAGTAGCCTCGCCGTCAGTGTGGTTATTCCGACAGGCTCCTAGCGCGTGTCGTCGTCGTCCAGACCCCGCATCTCGCCCGCTTCGGTCACGAAGCACGTTCGAGTGTTCAGATGGCACACGGGGCCCACAGGAGAGGCTTTCACGAGAATAGTGTCGTTGTCACAGTCCTTGCAGATAGACCGCAGGCGCAGGAAGTTGCCGGACGTCTCGCCCTTGTGCCACAACTCCTGGCGGCTGCGGCTGAAGAACCACACATCACCACTCGAGACGGTGCGACTCAGTGACTCCTTGTTCATGTATCCGAGCATCAGGACCTCGTTCGTCTCCGCGTCCTGGATGATTGCCGGAACAAGTCCCTGGTTATCAAGCTTGAGCATCTATTCCTCCGTACAATGATATCGCCTCAGCAAGGTCTATCGAGCCCGTGTAGAGCGCCTTGCCGAGTATTGCCCCGGCAGCACCGGTATCACGCAACAGCCGCAGATGCTCCAGAGACGAGAAGCCGCCGGCGGCGACGACAGGCACATCAGTGCTTCTAGCCAGTCGCTCGATTGCGGCGAAATTGGGCTCTGTCAGCGTCCCGTCGCGCCGCACATCCGTGTACACGAACCTCGAAACGCCAGCCTCTCTCATGCGCAGGCACAGCTCCGTCACCGAGACCCGGGTGCCCACAAGCCAGCCGCGCGTCGTTATCCACCCGTCGCGCGCATCAAGACTGACGACAATCGCCCCCGGGTAGGCCCGAACAAGGTCCATGACCAGCGGCGGGTCTTCCACCGCGACGGTTCCCAGCACAATACGCTCGGCATCATGCTCAAAGAGCCAGTCTGCGTCGGCCTTCGTCCGGATGCCACCTCCAACTTCCACCCGCACCCCCTCAACCGACATCACATCGAGGATGCCGTCCTTGTTGACAAGGCCCCCTCCGGCGGCCCCATCCAGGTCCACTACGTGAATCAGTCCGGCACCACACGCCTGCCAGCGCTGCGCCACGGCAGAGGGACTGTCGTGGAAGACCTCTTCTTTGTCGTAGTCCCCCTGGAACAGGCGCACGCACACGCCATGCCTCAGGTCAATCGCAGGGATTACTTCCATGTGGAACTCCACGGGCGAACACACGCCCGCCTTCTGTCAGAACGAAGATTATAGTGGACGACTGCAATCCGTGTCACGCCGCCGACCGCCACTATCGGACTAGCGGCATACGACTCCCGACCCGTGTCACGAAATCGGACGGCTCATCGGGGCCTGCTGCTGAACAGGCGCGCTATCCAGTTGGCTCGACATCTCGGCGAGAATGTCGTCGAGAGGCCTCGCGTTAGCAATGGTGTAGGCCCCAACCCTGACCCTGCGGACTTCCTCCACCGTCGCGCCAACGCCAAGCTTCTGCCCGACGTCGTGCACAAGACTGCGCACATAGAAGCCCGACGAGACGTCGCATTCAAGCGTGAAATTCGGGTAGTCGAAATGGGCCAGGCGGAGCGAGTCCACACGGACCTGAGATGCCGGTATCTCCACGTCTATACCCTTCCGGGCAAGCTCGTAGGCCTTCTTGCCGCCGATTTTCTTCGCGGAGAACGCGGGTGGCACCTGCTGCATCTCTCCGGTAAAGCCTTCCAAGGCGGATTCCAGTTCCTCCCGCGTAACCGGTCGGTCGCACTTGCTCACAACATCACCGGCCACGTCATACGTGGTTGTAGTCATGCCCAGGATAGCCCTGACCACATACGACTTGTCCATGTGGAGGAAAGAACTCGCCTGCTTCGTCCGCTTGCCTGTCAGCATAATCAGAAGGCCTGTGGCCAGGGGGTCCAGCGTACCGGTGTGGCCGATCTTGACCTTGATTCTCCTCTTGACAAGCGCCACAGCTCTCGCAGAAGTAATGCCCTTAGGCTTGTCAACGAGAATGATGGTGTCCATGCTCAGTAGTATAGCCCATGCGGCGTCCGCGAAGCTGGGAAGCGGGGCTCTGTCAGTCAGGCGAGAACTCGAGCCGCAGCACGGCACGGGTATCCGGCAAGACCTTCACCCTGTCGTCAATCCGCCAGCCCACAACCCACGCTATCTGCGACTCCGAACACACAATCGGCACTTCATCGCGGTGCGCGGCGGGTATCCTGGCATCAACCATGAAGTCCTGCAACTTCTTCTCCCCGGACATGCCAAGGGGCCGGAACCTGTCCCCTTGCCTGCGTCTGCGAACGAAGAGACATGTCCCCAGCCGGTCGGCGTCGAAATGGGCCACGAAGGCGCCGGGGCCGGCGCCAGCGGCCCCCTCGATAACGCGCGCCGTCACATGCCAGTACGGGATGGACGTCTCGCCCGGAACGTGAATGCGCACGGGTTCAACCGACACGCCTTCACGCGGTGCTTCTGTCACCACATCCGTCCTGAAGGCAACAAGACTCGAATCCTCCCTGCGCCATGCGATGCAGCCGGGCAGGTCGACCGATTTTCCGACTGGCTTTGAGACCAGGTCCCGCACGGCAGCAATGTGGTCGAAGGCCACGTCCCTCGCGGACCCATTCAGATGCGCTACTGACTGGTGGATGAGCCGGGACTGCAGTGCCCGTGTTGCCCCGGCAAAGCCGTTCAGATCGATGCGGACCTCTACCCCGGACACCGAGACGATTTTCGCCCATAGCGCCCGGGCGGCCTCCGACAGATGCTCATCGTCCTCTCTCGCGGCCACGGAGAGCCGCAGCACCGCGTCGTCGAAGCGGGGGTTGAGGCTCCGGCAATAGGGGAGCAACTCCAGCCTGACGCGGTTGCGCAGCGGCGACAGCGACTCGTTGGACGAATCAGAGCGCGCCGCCAGCCCCTTCGCGAGACAGTACTCTTGTGTCTCATCTCGCGACAGTGGCAGGAGAGGTCGCACCAGTCTTGGAGCCGCATCCCTGTTCGTTTCGGTCCCAGGAAAAGCGTGGAGTCGCGATACGGCGTCGAGCCCGCGCAGGCCGTGCACCCCTGTTCCTCGCAGGACGTGCAACATCACCGTCTCGACCGAGTCGTCCCGGGTGTGTCCCGTGGCAACTACTGTGGCTCCGGTCTCCCGCGCCACCTCGGCCAGGAACGCGTACCGCACCTCGCGGGCCGCCTCTTCCAACGAACAACGGCGGCTCCGCCGGTAGGCCTGTACATCGCGGGCCTCCACCGTGCAGTCGAGCCCCAGGGAGCGGGCATGGGAAGACACGAAACTCGCGTCGAGGCTCGACTCGGAGCCCCGGAGCATGTGGTCCAGATGCGCCACGTGCAGCCTTATGTCCAGTTGCTCGCGAAGTACATGCAGGACCTGAATGAGGCAAAGGGAATCGGCGCCTCCGGACACGGCGACCACCACAGACTCGCCCGGCTCAAACAGCCGCTGAGCCCGGATGAAGCCGAGGACCCTCGTCTCCACTCCGTCCGCCGGCGGGGCAGGCACGCTTTCCATCAGACCGCCAGATACGAGGTATCGTTGAATCGCGCGAGCCTGGGCCCGAACTCACCGAACTCGAGCACGTTGATACAGGCAGGGTCCATCCTGAACTTGACCAGCGTGTTGAGCGGCCAGTCAAGAGCCTTGAAGATGATTGAGAGCGTGACGAAATAGTGGCTCACAACAAGCACGTCCTCGCAGGTCGGTGTCTCGACATAGGGCTTGACCACAGCCCAGCATCGTTCCTGAAGCTCCTTGAAGCTCTCCCCACCCGGGAGCCTGTCTGTCTCACCCCTCCACCACTCCAACAGAAGCTGGGTGAAGGTCTGCGGCATCCCAATGGTCGACATTCCGTCGAGCTCTCCAACGTCGACTTCCTTCAGGCCGGGGTCGGTGTGAACCGGAAGGCCATGAAACCCGGCAATCGCTTCCGCCGTCTCGACAGCACGCTTGAGCGGACTGGCCACTATCAGGTCGACGCTCTCATTCCGCAACACGTTCGCAAGCAAGCCTATCTGGTTACGGCCATTCTCGCTCAGCTCGATATCACGCGCCCCACCCTGCACCTTTCGTTCGCTATTCCACACGGTTTCCCCGTGTCGGACCAGTATCAACCTCAAGACAAGACCTCCTCGACAAGTAGCAATGATTGGCTCGACCAACCGCCGGCCACTGTACCACACCACACCATGGCAGCAAGCGGGAGTCTACGACTCCCAGGACAGGCCAACGCGGTGTATTGACTCAGGCCGCCCGGCAAAGCCCAGAACCGCGAGCACGTGTTCCGGTCGCACGCTGCCGTCCTGGCCGAGGCGCACATCCAATTCTATCTCACACGCTCCGCCGGCTCCTGGTCCCACCACCACGTCGCGCACAAGCGGCCTGATGTCCTGAGACCGCACCTCATCCTTCCGCCGGTATTCGTACATGACGCTCTCCGATGCGAGAAACGCCTGAGCAGCCGCCCGCGCGGCGGAAACGCCGTCATCACACCACGCCACACACCGATAGCGCGCCGAACAGATGATTGATTGGAGCGATGGTGCTCGCAGCGGGACCTCCCATACCTCTGAAAGCTCGAACCCCGGCGGCAACTCGGGCCGCAGCATCATCATCACAGCTTCCGGAGGAGTCCATTTCCGAAGCCAGATGTCCATCAGCTCGGCTGCGCCGGTGAACCCTACAGCGAGAGGAGCCGCCACCGCAAGCTTCGGGTGCGGAGTGAATCCCTGAGTGTACTCGAGCGGAACACCCGCTCTCCGGAAGACCCTCTCCCAACAGCGCATCGTGTCCAGGTGGGAGATGAATCGAACGGTGGACCCACGCCCGAACCTAAGGCGAAGGCGCTGCATCCCCGTCCCGTCCGGACTCCCGGCGTGTGGCTGTTCCCGGCACTTCCTTCGTTACCACAACCTTCTCGATCTTCATCCCGCTCATCTCGGCGATTACGAGCTTGAGGTTGCCGTACTTCAACTGATCACCTTCCCTCGGTATGCGCCCCGTGTGGCTGAGCACAAACCCTGCCACCGTCTCGTAGTCCCCGATCGGCAGACCAAGTTCGAGTTCCTCATTCGCGTCCTCCACGCGATAGCCGCCATCCAGCTGATAGGTGTTCGTGCCTGTCTCAACGAAGTCCTCGTCCTCATTCCCGAGTTCGTCCTTGATGTCGCCAACCACTTCTTCAGTCAACAAGCCAAGCGTAACCATGCCCGCGACACCACCATACTCATCGACGATGAGTGCAGCATGATGACCGAGGTCTCTCATCTCGGATAGCAGTGTACCCAGCGACTTGCCATCCGGCACGAAGAAGGCCGGCCGAATCACCTCTTCGACCAGCACACTGCCCGGCTCACCGGTGGCGGCGAGTTTCATCAGGACATCCTTTGCCGAGAGGATGCCAATCACATTGTCGGTCGTGTCACGGTAGACAGGGAAGCGACTGTACGGCCTGTCGGCGTAGATGGCGAGGAACTCACTCAGCGTGGTGCCTTCTTCCACCCATGCAATCTCGGTACGCGGAATCATGACCTTGCTCACAGGCCGGTTCGCGAACTCCAGCACCTTATGCAGCATCTCAGCCTGCCCTTCCTCCACCACCCCCTCACTCTCACCCACATCGATGGCCGAGCGCAGTTCGCCGGCACTGACAAGCACTCTCTTCTCCTCAGCGTCGGTCACCATCCGGCGGAAGCCGAGACCGATCCTGTCGAGCAACGCAACAAAGGGGAACAGGGCGAGCTCGAAAGCGCGAATCGGGTACACGTAGCTCAGCGCAAGCCGTTCAGCATGGTGCACCGCTACGGTCTTCGGTAATAGTTCGCCGAATATCAGCACGATGGCCGTTACCGCAACAGTGGCGATTACGGGTCCCCAGGGCACGCCAAACGCCGTCACCGCCATCACTGTGCCAAGCGTAGCCGCGCCGATATTCACAAGGTTGTTGCCAAGGAGTACGGTCGCCAGGAACCGCTCCGGCCTGTCGAGTATGCGAGTCAACTCCCGTACGCCCCTCACTCCGCTGTCCTGCAAGTAGTGCAGGCGCAGGCGCGGTATGGAGATGAACGCCGACTCAGCGCTTGAGAAGAAGCCCGACAGCAAGAGGCAGAAGAGGAATGCGAGCAGTTGCCAACTGGGAGGTTCGTCCACTTGTTGCGCTATCCCGGCCCCTGCACCACTTCCAACACTTCAACCTTCGGGCCTCGGGTCGATAGCATATTTCCTAGGAGTGTGTCCGAGTAATCCCTGAGTCAAAGCTAGAGCAACCTAAGAATCGGGGGCATTTAGCTTCAGGCAAAACATTACTCCGACAGGCTCCTAGGGCGGTATCGTAGCATCACTCATGTTTGCTGTCAAAGACACGGCGGGCCACACGTACGGAATGCCGTTTGGAAAAGAGAAGCTGTCGGGCGTATACTACCGCGATAGTCGCGCACGCGTTCCCGCGTTCGCGCGCACGAATCCGAAGGAGCCTTCACCGATGGACGAAGTCACTATCTCTCGCGCCATAATCGAAAGCTACACGAAGGAACTCCTCGATGCGCTGGAGCTTGACGTTGCCATCGTTGGAGCCGGCCCCGCCGGCCTGACGGCTGCATTCTACCTCGCTCAGGCAGGCGTCAACGTGGCTGTCTTCGAGCGCCACCTCAGTATCGGCGGCGGCATCTGGGGTGGTGGCATGATGTTCAACAAGCTGGTCGTACAGGACTCCGGCAAACGCGTGCTGGACGACCTGGGAGTGTCGACCGTCGAGTACCAGCCTGACTATCACATCGTCGGCGCGGTTGAGATGGCATCCACCATGTGCTCACGCGCGGTGAAGGCCGGGGCACGGATTTTCAATCTGATAAGCATGGAGGACGTGGTTATCAGGGAGGGGGACAGGGTGAGCGGGCTGGTCCTCAACTGGAGCGCCGTACAGATAGCAAACCTCCATATCGACCCTCTCGCCGTGCGCTCCAAACTGGTCATCGATGCAACAGGCCATGCCTGCGAGGTGTGCCACCTGGTAGTGAACAAGTTGGGCGGCCGGCTGCGCACGGCGGACGGCACGGTGATGGGCGAGAGGTCGATGTGGGCCGAGATTGCCGAGAAAGATATTGCGGAGCACACGGCCGAGGTGTATCCCGGCCTGCTGGTGGCAGGCATGGCGGCCAACGCCGCGTTCGGTGCGCCGCGGATGGGACCGATTTTCGGAGGCATGCTGCTCTCGGGCAAGAGGGCCGCTGAGCTCAGCGTGGAGCTATTGAAGAGCTAAGACATGTGTGCGGAGCCTCGGGAAGCCCCTGTGGCCACCGCGCTGGAGCCATCATGACCAAGACAATCGCCGAGATAAACGAACGCATCTCTCGTCGGGAGGCTGTCGTCCTGACTGCTGAGGAAGTCCTCGACTACGTCAAGAAGGAAGGCTTCGAAAAGGCAGCGCGCACTGTAGACGTGGTCACGACAGGCACGTTCGGCCCCATGTGCTCCTCAGGGATGTACATGAACATCGGCCACTCCAAGCCGCGCATCAAGCTGGGCGGCGGCAAGACGACGCTCAACGACGTGCCCGCATACACCGGGGTCGCGGCAGTCGACCTGTTCCTCGGCGCCGCGGCGATGCCGGATGACGACCCTCTAAACAAGATATACCCGGGAGAGTTCAGGTACGGCGGCGGCCATGTCATCGAGGACCTGGTGGCCGGCAAAGACATCCGCCTCCAGGCGACCGCCTACGGCACGGACTGCTATCCTCGAAGAAAGCTCGATACGTGGATACGGCTGGCCGATCTCAACAGCGCCACGCTCTTCAACATGCGCAACAGCTACCAGAACTACGGGGTGGCCGTGAACGCGAGCGAGCGGATGATTTACACCTACATGGGTGTCCTGAAGCCGCATCTGGGCAACGCGAACTACGCCACGTCCGGTACGCTGTCGCCACTTCTCAATGACCCCGACTATCGAACCATTGGCATCGGCACAAGGGTGTTCCTGGGAGGCGGTATCGGCTACGTGGCCTGGCACGGCACGCAGCACAATCCGCACGTGCCGCGGCTCGACAACGATGTGCCGCGGGTGCCGTCCGGGACCCTCGCCCTCATCGGCGACATGAAGCAGATGGGTCCTCGCTGGCTCGTAGGAACCAGCATGATGGGGTACGGCCCGACACTCACAGTGGGAATCGGCGTGCCGATTCCCATACTGTCGGAGGAGATATTCGCCCATACGCTTGTGACAGATGCAGACATCGTGGCGCCTGTTGTGGACTACGCCAGCGCCCAACCGCAGAGGGAACCGGAAACGCTGGGCGAGGTGACGTATGCAGAGCTGCGAAGCGGGCGCATCATCGTCAAGGGCAAGGAAGTCCCCACGGCATCTCTCTCGAGCTACCCCCGGGCCCGGGAAATCGCGTCCATGCTCAAGCAGTGGATAGCTGAAGGCAGTTTCCTGCTCACGGAGCGCGTTGCCCCTCTACCGGGGACAGAATCCGAAGTCGGTTACCACCATCTGGTGGAACGTCCTGTGGATGAGTAGGCAGGTAGTGATGAAAGTATCAAGACGAATTGTGCTGCGCTTTCCCCCGCTGGTCACTGGTCAGCCGGTGGTCTATCGCCTGACGAAGGACTTCGACCTCATGTTCAACATCCTCAAGGCCTCCGTGTCACCGGGACAGGATGGCCTCCTGATGCTGGAGTTGACGGGGGAGAAGGCAGACTACGACAAGGGGATGCGGTACCTGAAGGAGACGGGTGTCATAGTTCAACCACTGGGTCAGGATGTCCTTCGTGACGAAGCTCGCTGCACCCATTGCGGAGCGTGTGTTGCCGTATGCCCCGCCGGTGCGTTCACGGTGAACCCCGAGAGCAGGAAGGTGGACTTCGACCAGGACAAGTGCGTTCTCTGCGGTATCTGCGTGCAGGCGTGTCCGCCGCGCGCCATGACCATCGTCTTCTGAGCCCGCGCTGACAGTGAACAGTCGCCGCATCTACAGGGACTGGGTAACCAGCGACAACCTGGTCTGCTTCACGGCTGCCGCGGGAGAGACAGACCTTCTCGTGACAGCGACGCGCGACCTGAGCCGCGAAGCCCTGGTGTCAGTCACGGCACACAGGCATTCCGTCGAAACATACTTTCGCTCGCACCCCCGGTTTGCCACCAGCCTGGAGCCACAGGAAGTACACAGTGAGGCGCCAGCCATAGTCCGCTCCATGGCCGATGCGTCACGACTCGCAGGCCTCGGACCGCTTGCCGCGGTGGCAGGCGCCATCGCTGAAGCGGTCGGGAGGGACCTGCTCCAGCATGCCGACGAAGTCATCGTCGAGAACGGGGGGGATATCTTCATCAGAACGCTTGTCCCCCGGACAGTGGGGCTGTACGCAGGCCGCTCCGCTCTCAGCGGGCATATCGGCATCCGGGTTGCTCCGGAGGAGACACCATTGGGAATCTGTACTTCTACCGGAAGCTTCGGTCACTCGCTGAGCTTCGGCGGGGCCGACGCCTGCACAGTCCTTGCGCGCTCGGCAGCCATTGCCGACGCAATGGCGACTGCGCTGTGCAACCGCATCCGCACCGCAGCCGACCTGTCGCAGGCCCTGGACACGCCCCATTTACCACCCGAGGTCCTAGGCGCCTTCGCGACCATAGAGGGGCAGGTCGGCATGCAGGGGGCCGTACAGCTCGTCCCGCTGGACACGACATAGCGCCGAGGCAAGCTGTCCCTGCCGGTGTCTTCGTCTCCCGTAGATACCGTCTTGCATGTCAAGCTGCTATAGCTATGGCAGGGTCGAATGGGCTTCCGTTCTTGAGCACTCCGAAGATGATGTGAACGAGTTTGCGCATAGCCGCGCCCACGATGACCATGTTGCATTTGCCAT
>JAUVZB010000116.1 GCA_030602785.1 Dehalococcoidia bacterium | reverse complement strand
GTTGCTCTCATCCGTGCTCTCCGGTTGATACTGAGCGTCTTCGACGCCGGACCAACGGCCCATCACCGTCCAAGAAACCGCCTCAGCGTGGCGGCAAAGCCCACATATACCCACCCTTTCCATCAATCCACGGATTACGGCTACACGCCAACCATTGACGCTGCCTATACTGGGGGCTTAGAGTACCTGCTGGACCCTGCTCCCCAAGGATACTCCGGCCCCCATGGCTACGTGTTGACGCAGGGTCGTTATGTTGGCGCTGCCGAGGTCGAAGGACGATGGCGAGCCATTCGACGAGAGGATGGCGCGACTAACTGTCCAACTCGGGGGCAGATGGAGGAGTCGGCCAGACTGGACAATATGATCTGGGCCAACTTGGAGGACCTCGGCTATGGCAAGTGAACTGGTCTCCAGCAGCCACGGCGAGTTCCTGCTCTACCAGACCGAAGACAACCGAACGCGCGTTCAGGTCAGGGTCGAGCAGGAAACAGTCTGGCTTACGCAGAAACAGATGGCCGAACTCTTCCGGAAGGATGTTCGCACCATCAGCGAGCACATCCGCAGCATCTTTGACGAAGGCGAGTTGTTGGAACGAGCAGTTGTCCGGAATTTCCGGACAACTGCCAGCGATGGAAAGCAGTACGACACCCGGCATTACAACCTCGACGTCATCATCTCGGTCGGCTACCGCGTCAAGTCCCTCCGCGGCACCCAGTTCCGCATCTGGGCCACCCAGCGACTCCGCGAATACATCGTGAAGGGCTTCGCGATGGACGACGAGCGCCTCAAGGCGGCTGGAGGAGGAGACTATTTCGAGGAACTGCTCGGCCGCATCCGTGACATCCGCTCCTCGGAACGCGTATTCTGGCGGAAAGTCCTCGACATCTATGCCACCAGCATTGACTACGAGCCGAGAGTAGAAATCTCCAGTCTTTTCTTCCAGACAGTGCAGAACAAGATGCACTGGGCCATTGTCGGGCAAACCGCTGCCGAGATCGTGCACGGCCGGGCCGATGCCGGTAAACCCAATATGGGCTTGACCGGTTTCTCCGGCAACACCCCCCGCAAGGACGACGTGACCATCGCGAAGAACTACCTGGACGAAGAAGAACTGCGGGCGCTCAACCTGATTGTCTCAGCCTACCTCGACTTTGCCGAACTCCAGGCCGTCACCCGCAAGCCGATGACCATGGCAGACTGGATTGCCAGGCTCGACGACTTCATCCGCATCAGCGACCGCCAGATGCTCACCCATGCGGGCAAGATTTCGCACGAGATGGCGAAGCTCAAGGCGGAAGCGGAGTTTGAACAGTTCCGAGGCGCTCAGGCCGCACTGCCACAACCGGTGGATCAGCATTTCGCCGAAGCGGTCGATGAACTCAAGCAGATCGAAGGCGAGGTGAAGAAGAAAGACGGCCGCAGATAAGGAAGACGGCGGGAAATGACCACCGAACTTCGCGAGCAGTCCGCAAGAGCCCTCAGCCCGTACGAAATGAGTATGGTGTCCCGAACTTCACTACACAGAGAGGAAACAGAACGAGGCGGTGACAATCATTCAGCGGCCAACGTCTTCACGCGACAGGCCTGCCTCACGCAGGATTGCACTCACTGTGCCTGGCTTAAGTTCGGAATGGCGTGGAACCACCACAGTGCGATTGCTGTCGCTCTGAACGAACACAAGGTGGCTGCCCCTTTGTCTATCGAGATGGAACCCTGCTCGCTGCAGCGCTGCGGACATGTCCTGCCAGGAAAGCCCTGACAGATGGGTCACACGGTGACCTCACTCTCCTCAATCTGCGGGGTAGGTAGATTCCTCTCCGCAATGCTCTCCGTGTAGACGGAGATTGCCTCACGGATATTGGCAATGGCTTCAGTGCGGCTATCACCCTCGGAGATACAGCCAGGAAGAGCTGGCACGTAAACGGTGTAGCCGCCATCAGGCTGAGGTTCCATGACAATACGATACTTCATACTGACAACAGCCTCCTGCGTTCGCTCATTCTAGCGCCGACAGACAAGGCGCGCAATCATCCTGTGGTTCACAATCGTCCGCCTGTAACAAAAACCATGCAACTTTGCATTTCAAATGCAAGATTGCACGAAATGCCCTGCCTCCAGGTCCACGCATTACTGCATTGCCATTCTCTGCACTGTGAGCGCGCCCACGAATCCCTTGAGAACACTCCCATGCCCGCCCTCAGTTCGGGGGACATCATTCACGGATTGTCCGAACTGACTTGCGTATGGTGTGCTCGGAATTCCCCTGAACTCGTTGGAGAGGCGACGCGAACGAGGGACAAGAGCCTTGGCCCGTTCATTGCCGACCTGCCCGTGGCGCAGGGTGAACTATGATCTCCCGTAGATACCGTCTTGCATGTCAAGCTGCTATAGCTATGGCAGGGTCGAATGGGCTTCCGTTCTTGAGCACTCCGAAGATGATGTGAACGAGTTTGCGCATAGCCGCGCCCACGATGACCATGTTGCATTTGCCAT
>JAUVZB010000084.1 GCA_030602785.1 Dehalococcoidia bacterium | reverse complement strand
GGACTGGCGCCGGGGAGAGGGGATCGTAATCTACGCGACAGGCTCTTACGCCTAAGGGGCACGTCTGATTCCCCTCTCCCGCGACATCGCTGGGACACTGTACATCAAGATACAAGGGGCACGTTGCACGTGCCCGGTGGGTGTGGGGGGGTCCCAATGTAGGGGTAGGCATGCCTGACCCGTAGGTTGGTGAATTGGTCACGGTTGCGGTCACAGAGAGGATGAACACGGCACGTGATGTAGGGGCGGACCTCCGTGTCCGCCCGCGGTGGCGCGGCGTTTCGAATGTAGGGGGCGTTCGAGAACGACCCATCGGTAGTCCAAGACCACGGTCGCAGCCCAAATCCAACCATCGCAGCCTTCTGGCCACCACAAGCAGCGGCGCTCGATGGCTCCAACCCTGTTCGACGCACTCCCCGAGCGCTTCCCGAAGCGCCCCTACACAGAACCCGGTCAATCTCCCCTGCCAACCGTTCACACCCCCCACGGGCGGACACAGAGGTCCGCCCCTACAACGGACCACCACCCAACCCCAACGGGCAGGCATGGGAGCCTGCCCCTACATCACGAACCATACCCCACAACCACCGGACGGGAATCGGGCAATTCCGCCATGCCAACCGCCCCCCCCCACGGGCATGTGCAACGTGCCCCTTCATCACGAACCATACCCCACAACCACCGGACGGGAACCCGGCAATTCCACCCTGCCAGCAACCCCCATCCCACGGGCGGACACAGACGTCCGCCCCTACATCACGAACCGTACCCGACGGGCGGACACAGAGGTCCGCCCCTACGCCGAATCACGACATCTCATCCCCCACAGGTCCCGCACAGCCGCATTTTCCTTTCGCCAGCTATTGACAATCGTCGGGAACGAGTATATCGTAGCCAGATGGACCCGAGGGGTTTGTCCTATTGTCGTCCCTGAGGGCTCAAATAGCTTTGGAAGGAGGTGATGCATACTGAGTTGAGTCCCGAAGAGAGGGCCTCTCGCCCGCTTTTCTGCCCATCCCCGGCATTTTCAGACCATTGGAGCCCGGGATGGAGCGCAGATGGAGCGACAAGCGACCGGTTCAAACGGAGGGGAAGATAATGAAGCCCTGGCCCGGGCATGTGCTGTGCCGGCACGCAGGGGGATTCGCGAGGTCAAACTCGTGGGATTCCAGGCACGGACGATAAGGGTCAGGCCCGGTTACGAGGCGGGCCTCAGCAGGCAATAAGTACCTTGTAGTGGTTGGAATACAGACCCCTTGACCTCAGGAAAGTCGAAACCGGGTCAGGGAAAAGTAACAAGAAATTAGGTATCCAGGAGTGAATAGAATGACAAAAGGAAAATGGTTCGCACGTGCACTGCACGTGACCATAGCCCTGTCTTTCATACTTGGCGCCCTGGTCGTCGCTCCTTCAGTCAGCGCCGACCCCGGCACCTCGAAATGGGAGAAGCAGGGTACGCCTACCGATGCGGACCTGGTGATTCTCCCCGGCTCTGATATCACCGACATGGCTACCAGCGCCGACGGGGAAACCATCTATGCGATCGGTCTGCTCTACGACACGTCCCATGGCGATCCCGCCTGGACATACGTAGATGCGAACGTCGACCAGAACCAGGAAGCGAAGCTCTGGCGCTCGCAGGATGGCGGCGTAACGTGGAAGGACAGGACGGCCAAGGTAAACGCGGTGCTCGGTACCGACGAATACTTCGTCTTCTTCTCCGCCGTTGCTGTCGCGCCCGATGACCCCGACCTCGTGTTCATCAGCGCCAACCTCTGGACCGACGTTAATGACTCCCAGGGTCTGAACACTGGAGACACGGTCGATTCCGTCATCGTGGGTTCCGACGACGCAGGTGACAAGTGGCACCTGGTGGGCTGTGCCCCTCTCGACGGCTACGAGATCCTCTGCATGGACGTCTCCATGGAGGTCGATGACGACTACCACCTCATCGTCGGCACTGCCGAGAACGATGCGGCCCTCTCCTACGGCTCCGACGGCTACTTCGAACTGAACTCGGTTGTTCCTATGGTCAGCGGGGCTGACGACGGCCGTGTCTTCCTGTACGAGTTCGGCAGCTCATGGGGCAGCGCCTGGACCGACGTGACAGATACCACTGTCGCCGCCTATGACGACTGGGTTCCGTCCTATGCCGTGACCTCGGTCGCCTTCTCGCCGAACTACGACGTTGATGGCGCCTTCGCTGCGGTCTGCGTTGCTGATGTCACCGGCACCACCTTCGACTACATCGGCTACAAGGTGCAGATGGCCAGATGGGGCAACATCGATGCCTGGAACGCCGATGGCAGCTATGGCGGCTACCCTGTCGTCATCGACGACGGTGACAACGTCATCAGCGCTGCTGATGGTGAGGCCGCAAAAGGAACCGCGTCCAGCTTTGCCTCCGAGCTCCTCGACTTCGCCCCGGTGCTCCGGCTGCTCACCGACATCTCCCTACCGATGGACTTCTTTGGTGATGAGTCCAGTGAGCGCAACTTCATGGTCTCCGTGAACGGTCAGGAACTCGAGCAGACAACGGCCGCAGTTGAGGACGAGGGTGGCTTCATCTTCTTCGTCGACAACAACGACGCCGGCTTCGAGCTACTGGACAACGAAAACAACCCCTTCGTCGCCAGCATCGACTACTACGGCTCCATCGACATGGAGGGCAAGGCCCTTGCCGGCCTCCTGCTTCCTTATGGCGAGGCCACCGACCAGGTGTTGGAGCTTGAGGGTTGGTTCTTCAATGGCGGATATGCGGACGTAGATGAGATCCTTGGCTGCTGCGCCGGCATCCAGGTGCTGCGCTCCGAGGCAGTCGACGTCTGCTGTCCCGACTGGGATGAGGCACAGAAGCCGCCCAGCGGCCAGTTCGCCGCCATAGTCGGCTGGGTCGACAGCGGTGACAAGGCCTACGCAGTTACCGCCGGTGAGAGCTGGTTCCAGGCCCACAACGACTTCTACGTTGATGAGAGCGCCTTCTCCATGAGCGAGACGGATGGCGACTGCTGGAACCAGATGGGCCTCATCGACACCGACATCGACTTCATCGCCGATGTCGCAGTCAATCCCGCCTGCGGCTACATCTACCTGCTGACAGGCAACGTCGCGCAGGACAACCAGGTCTGCGAGTGTGAGAGCGTCTGGCGCAGTGAGGACAACGGCTCGACCTACATGAGGGTCTGGCACGGTAACCTCGCTAACGACGACGGTGTACTCGGCCTCGCTCCAGAGGAAGAGGATGCGGTCGAGACCATCTACCTCGCCGAGACCGACAACAAGTACATCTTCCGCGCCGGGGACTCCGGCCTGTGCAAGTGGACCAAGCGCAACACCCCACTTGGCGACACCGCCCCTGAGTGGATCCAGGACATGGCCGTCCTCGATGAGTCCACCGTCTACGTCATGTCTCTTGAGGGCAACGTCGTGAAGTCCACTACCGGCGGCCGGCACTGGTCCTCCAAGGAGGATGTCGAGGTCGACGACCTCGCCCACACCATCGTCTGCTTGGGCGACTGGGTCCTCGTCGGAGGCAACGCCGGCTCCGTCAGCTACTCGAATGACGGCGGCGATTCCTTCTCCGAGCTGGACGACGTCGACGAAGGCTACATGGCCGTAGCCTTTGACTCCTACTTCGACGACAATGGCTACGTCTACGCAGCGTCGTCCCACCGTGACACCAACGACATCTGGCGCAGCACCATCGATGACGCCAGCTGGGAGTCAATGGATGCCTGCCCGGACCTCGAGTACTACGGGCTCATGGTCTCCTTCCCTGACGGCAATCCCAAGACCAGTGCCTCCACCGGCGGCGTCCTGTACGCCTCCTACAACAGCGGTGGCTGCACTCCCGAGAGCGGCGTCGCCCGCATCCTCGCCCCGGCAGCCAGCGATTGCTGCGGCACTCAGTCCTGGGACTTCCTCTGGGCCAAGCTCGCTGACGATGTCGATTTCGGCAACGATTCGGGAGCCAACCGGTTCGAGCTGAGCAATCTCAAGCTCTGCGGCTGTCTCACCGCCGATACCGACACCACCCTGTGGGCTATCGACATCGCCCAGTACTACCAGAGCGACTACAGCTTCACCGACCACAAGTTCGCGGGCAGCAACAATTACGGTCGCCTCTGGAAGTACAACGACTGCTTCTCGAAGGCCGGACCCGAACTCATCGGTGTCGAGGATGGCGCGACCATCCCGTCCGACCCCTGCGCCTGCGTCAACGAGGACTTCGTCCTCGAGTGGGACCGCATCTGCGATGCCTGTGAGTACGACATCCAGATAGCGCTCGACGAGGGCTTCAAGCACATCGTCATGAGCACCTCCCTCTGGGCCAACTCTGACCACACGGACTGCAATTTCGCCACCGGCGACAACATGCTCATTGGCGCCTGCGAGACGGCGCCAATGGAGTTCTACAAGCCGTCCGACCCGTGTGTTCCGTCTCTGGTCATTGCTAAGACACTGGACTGCGGGCAGCAGTACTGGTGGCGCGTCCGCGCCCGTGTCGCCGAAACCGGTGAGGTCTACCGCTCTCAGTGGTCCGACAAGTGGTCCTTCACCGTGGCCGTCGGCCCCGGCGGAGCCATCAAGCTCACCGCTCCCGATGACGGTGCGTCCAACGTGCCTCTCGAGAACATCGTCTTCACCTGGACTGCGGTCGCCGATGCAACTTCCTACGAGATGGTTCTCATGGATGCCTCCGGCGCTGAAGTCGCCTCCAACTCCGGCGATGCCACTTCCTTCGTACTCGGCTCCAAGCTCGACTACGACTCCGCCTACATGTGGCAGGTCAATGCCATGAAGGGCTCCAACGTCATCAGCGAATCGGGCAACTCCACCTTCCGGACTATGTCCGCAGCAACTCCTCCGCCCGAGATTCCTGAGACCGTTATCAACTTCCCCGAGCCCGTCACCGGCACTCCCACTTGGGTCTGGGTCGTGATTGCGCTGGCCGCCATCCTTATCATCGTGGTCATCGTTCTCATCTTCAGAACCCGCAGGGTCTAGGTATCCTGTTTCCCCGGAACACCCGGAGGGGGCCGCAAGGCCCCCTCCTTCCTTTTGTGACCCGACGGGGGCGTCGTCCGAATGTAGGGGCAGGCTCCCATGCCTGCCCGCGGGAGGAAGGGGTTTGGTGTATCTGTAGGGACGAAGGCATGCCTCGCCCGTAGGTTCGTGCATTGGTCACGGCTGTGGTCACGGAGAGGATGAACACGGCACGTGATGTAGGGGCGGACCTCCGTGTCCGCCCGCGGGGGCGGGGTGGGGGGTGGTTCCAATGTAGGGGCACGTTGCACGTGCCCGGTGGGCGGGGGAAGGTTCCGATGTAGGGGGCGTTCGAGAACGACCCGGCGGCTGCTGAGGATCACGGCAACAGCCGGTGTTTGCCCGTAGGGACATATGACGGTTCGAATGTAGATACCGTCTTGCATGTCAAGCTGCTATAGCTATGGCAGGGTCGAATGGGCTTCCGTTCTTGAGCACTCCGAAGATGATGTGAACGAGTTTGCGCATAGCCGCGCCCACGATGACCATGTTGCATTTGCCA
>JAUVZB010000087.1 GCA_030602785.1 Dehalococcoidia bacterium | reverse complement strand
GCAGCAATGCCGGCATGAGAAACATCTGCCCGGGCTCGTATGGACGGAACGTCTTGCTCACGCGTCTCCCCCTCGCTCAGCTTTGCCCCAATTATACCTTCCATACGTGCCCAAAGCTATTACTCGGACAGGCTCCTAGCCCTCCGCAGGAGCGTGCCCTCGTTCCTAAACCCTCCGCAGGCGCGGACGCCTCCGAGAACTCCTGCTGCAGCCTGTCTATAGCGCATTCGGCCCTCCGCAGGAGTGTGCCCTCTAGCCCTCCGCAGGAGTGTGCCCTCTACTTCACCGTCACGGACTTGGCCAGGTTCCTCGGCTTGTCCGGGTCACAGCCGCGAATCACGGCCATGTGGTACGCCAGGAGCTGCAGCGGCACCGCCGACATCAGCGGGTACAGCAGCGGCGGCACCGCAGGAATCCGTATCCAGTCATCATACAGGCTGCTCTCCCTGTCCGAAACCCCTATGATGTGGGCTCCACGCGCCTTCGCTTCCATCACGTTCCCGAGAGTCTCCTGGTACGTATCATCATCCGGGCAGATGGCAAGCACCGGCGTGCCCTTCTCTATGAGCGCCAGTGTGCCATGCTTCAGCTCTCCCGCAGGCAAGCCCTCCGCGTGGATGTACGATACCTCCTTCATCTTGAGCGCGCCCTCCATCGCCGTGGCGAAGTTGATGCCCCGGCCGATGTAGTAGATATGCTCGTTGTCCTTCAGCCGGAGCGCCTTCGCCGCCAGGCTGTGGTTCGTCGTCCTGAGCATCTCGCTCAACTGCCCCGAGGCAGCCTCCAGGTCCGCACGGCCCTCACCGAGACGGTTCGCCATCGCGAACGCAAGGAGGTAGAAGACCGCGAGCTGGCACACAAAGGTCTTGGAGGCCGCGACGCCTATCTCCGCGCCACAGTTCAGCCTGATGACATGGTCCGACTCGTCTGCGAGCTGGCACGACGGCCGGTTCACAATGCTCACGATACGCGCGCCTGCCTCCTTCGCAAGCCGCACCCCTTCCAGCACGTCAGCCGTCTCCCCGCTCTGGGATACAGCGATGACCAGCGTGTGCTTGTTCACGGAGTCCGCGAAATAGCCGAACTCCGACGCCATCACCACATCGCAGAACTTGCCCGCCACCTTCGAGAAGAGGTAGCGCCCCACCAGCGAGGCGTGGCGCGACGTGCCGCAGGCCGTGATGACAACCTGCCGCGCCCGGAGGATGTCCATCGCCACATCCCTCACAAATGAGTCGTCCAGCCTGATGGTGCGCAGCAGCGCCTGCGGCTGCTCCAGAATCTCCTTCAGCATGTAGTGGGGATGGCCGTTCAACTCAGTGTCGGCCCAGGAGCAGTCCACGTCCACAACCTCTTTCCGCACCGGCCTGCCCTCAGAGTCAACAAAGCGGACACCGTCCGGCGTGAGGACCGCAAGCTCGCCGTTGGACAGAGTCGCCATGCGGTCCGCGCACGAGCCGAACGCCAGTGCGTCGCTGCTGAGGCAGAAGCCCTCCTCACCGAAACCCACGACAAGCGGATTGCCATGTCTCACGCCCACTATCTTGTCCGTATCATCCACACACACCGCCGCGAACGCATACGACCCCTGCAGCCGGGCGCAGACGGCCCTCACGGCATCCTCCAGCGACTCCGCCCCATCCCGCATAGCCCTTCCCAGGAGCTGCGGGATGACCTCAGTATCCGTCTCAGAGCGGAACGCGACACCTTCAGAACGCAGCTCGTTCCGCAGCTCCTCGTAGTTCTCAATGATGCCGTTGTGCACAACCGCCACGCGCCCCGCGGAGTCCGTGTGCGGATGAGCGTTCTCCTGCGTCACCGCCCCGTGAGTGGCCCAGCGCGTGTGACCGATGGCCACCGTCCCCTCAAGCGCCGCAAGGCCAAGGAGCAGGTTCACCTCATCTATGCATCCGACGTCCTTCCTGACCACCAGCGAGCCATTGATGGCCGCAACGCCTGCGGAGTCGTACCCGCGGTACTCCAGGCACCTCAGGCACTCTACCGTGTGCCGCGCAGCCCCCTCCCCTCCACAGAAACCGATGATTCCGCACATCCTACTCCTCCTCCAACTTCTTCCCCTGCATAGCTCTGCCTGACGCAGCAGCCACGCCATTTCCCTCCACGACTTCGTATCCCGTCAGCAACATCGCCTTCATTCCTGCACCCAGGTCCGACGTGAGGCAGACATGAGGGCCCACGAACGCCTCCGGGCCGACCCTCACCCCCGGCATCAGGCTCACGTTTATGCCCAGCCGGCAGCCGCGCCCCATGATGACGCCCAGCTTCTCCACACCCGTGTCATGCCGCTCACCGTCCACGAGCACCCGCACACCGTCCCCATCCAGGCGCAGGTTCGCGGTGACCGCACCGCTGCCGAAGCGGCATTCATCATCGATTACCGAGTCGCCAACATAGTTCGAGTGGAACCAGCAGTCGCGGCCCACGTAGGAATGCTTCACCTCCGTGGAATAGCCGACAACAGAGCCGGTGCCTATGTGCACCCCACCCCTGATGAGCGCGTTGTTGCCGATTACCACCCCGTCGCCGATATAGGCCGGCCCTCTGATGACCGCGTTCTCTAGCACGCGCGCGCCATCGCCCAGGACGATATTTCCCTCCAGCAGCGCGCTCTTCGCAACATGGGCCGTCGGTGCAATAGAAGGCTCCATCCGCTCGAGGAAATGCTCCATCGCCGGGAACACATCCCACGGGAACTTCAGCGTGCCCCAGAAGCCGCCGTATGCCACCGCGTGCACGCGCTGCCCCTCCTCGATGAGCCGATTGAGCGCGCACTCGTAGCGGTCATCATTCACGGTCTCCACACCCGCCAGCGCCTCGAGCAGCCTGCGTCCATCCCGGTGGAAGTGCACCACCACGTTTACCAGGTCGCCCGGCTCAGAGCCGCGGCCGGGCTTCTCCACGATACGGCGCACATCCATGTCGCCGTCGGTGACAAGATATCCGCCGGGGAAGTACTGCGAGACCCTGTACGCCAGCAGCAGTGAGGCGGAGTCTCCCTGTTCTGCAGCACGGAGCACACCGCTGTAGGCCACGGCCTCCACAACATCGCTGGAGCTGACAATCAGGACCGACCCGTCCAGATACTCCTGCGCCGCCTCCACCGCCCCGGCCATGCCCGTTGCCTCCTCCTGTTGAGCGAAGCGACAGGTCACTCCACCGAGGCTTCCGGCCAGCCCGCGCACGGTCTCCAAGTTCGCACGGTTTCCCACGAAGACGAACTCCTGCAGGCCCGCCTGACGCAGCATCTCCACCTGGTGCAAGAGCAGCGGCCTCCCCAGGAAGTCCAGCATGAACTTGTCATCACGAAGCGGCCGCATGCGCCTCGCCACGCCTCCGCAGAGAACCACGGTCCTCACGACGCATCCCCCGACAGGCCCAGGCGCTCCACCATGGCAACCAACTCCTCAACCCGCGCTCTTGCGTCGCCCGCTACCATCTCGGCATCAGCCGCGCTGGTGGACTCCGCCGTCACGCGAATCACCGGCTCGGTGCCGCTCGGGCGCACCAGGAGCCAGGCATCGCCCAGCTCGAGCCGGAGGCCATCGGTCCTGTTCACCCGCACGTTTCCAGACCTCACCATGTCGTGGGGCGACCCACCCAACCACCGCATCACCTCCGTCTTTAGGCGCGAGGGACAGCGGACCTTGCGATTGACGAGGTGAACGGGAGGAAGGGAGTTGATGAACTCCCGTATGTCGGAGACCTGCCCGAGCATGCCGAGCAGGTACAGCGGGGCGAGAATGCTCTCAGGATAGAAGCCCAGTTCGGGGAAGATGTACACACCGACCGTCTCGGCGCCGAGTGCGGCATCCTCCTGCCGCGCCAGCCGCGCAACCGCCGCGTCCCCAACCTCTCCTCGCACTACCTGCCCTCCTTCTGCAGCGACAGCATACTCCGGCAGCAGCCCCGTTTCAACAGTTGTCGCGAGACAACGCTTCCCCGTCTGCCTCACGCGATTCCGCGCGATGAAGGCCACCATCTCATCCAGCCCCAGGAAGCCCTCCCTGTCACAGAACAGCACGCGATCCGCATCGCCATCGAAGCACACTGCAAGCTCAGCGCCTGCGCCTTCGAGCGCGGCAACCGTCGCATCGAGTGTCCCCGGGCCCGGCTCCGGTCCTCTGCCCGGAAACCTGCCGTCCGGCACGTCGTTCACCGACTCCACACGGAGGCCAAGCCGTTCATACACTTCACAGACGAACCCGCACGCCGCTCCGTTACCGGGATCCACAAGCAAGGGGATGCCGGACGCTGCGGCGGTGGCCGCCAGGCCCGACGGGATACACTCCAGATACAGCTCCAGCGCCCTGTCTTCACGTTCCAGGCGACTGGCGCCCCCCGAGAACCGGCCCTCGCGGCACAGTCCCTCCACAGCAGCTTCCTGCTCCCGCGAGAACCCGATGCCGTCCGCATCGAACAGCTTGATGCCCTTGTACTCCGGTGGATTGTGGGACGCCGTAACCATCGCTCCCGCGCTGTACCCTCCAGCGCGCGTGAGAGCCGCAAGCACCGGCGTCGGCACGACGCCCAGGTCTACCACGTCTGCGCCGGCGGCGAGCAGGCCCCTGCGGAACCAGCCAGACACGACCGGCCCGCTGATGCGTGTGTCCCTGCCAAGGCACACCCTTGCTCCCTTGCCCAGAACAGTGCCCAGAGCCATGCCCACGCAGCGGCATCCGGCCTGTGTGAGGTCCTCACTTACGACACCCCTGACGCCGCTCGTGCCGAACCGGACAGTATGCCCAGTCCGTGCTACTCCGCCCCTCAAGCCTGTCACCTGCAACCTCTGTCGATAGCCCCCTCCTGCCTCCCCTTCTCGTAGAAGCAGATTTCGAACCCATCCGGCCAACCACACACCACACAAGGCCGGGTTGAACCACCAACAGCGCTTTCCCTGCGTAGCAGAAAGCCCTCAAGCCTGACCGTTTTCACTACTCAGGAGCGGGTTTCAAGTCCGCGTGCACCACGCGCATTGCGTCCCGCCGTGCCCCTCCCCCCTCACACAGCACCAACGCACGCTTCCCCCATCTTCCCGCATGCGCGGCTTTCAAACCCGCCCGAGGGAGTCTCTACCTGCGCACCACGACTCACCGGCATGGGGAGCGTTGCCCCGCAGCGCAGGCCCCTACCAGTATACGCGGCACCCGCGCGGCAGGAAGTCATCTGCAGCCCCGACAGGCTGTAGGACTATCGCGCATTCCGCGGTAGGTCGCGTCCTACAAGCCAAGCGGATGTGGAGTGTGGTTCGTCACGTAGGGGCAGACCTCTGTGTCCGCCCGTCGACGGAAGGGTGGCACCATCGTGTTCCCCTGTAGATACCGTCTTGCATGTCAAGCTGCTATAGCTATGGCAGGGTCGAATGGGCTTCCGTTCTTGAGCACTCCGAAGATGATGTGAACGAGTTTGCGCATAGCCGCGCCCACGATGACCATGTTGCATTTGC
>JAUVZB010000056.1 GCA_030602785.1 Dehalococcoidia bacterium | reverse complement strand
CCCGGTTCACCCCCACGTGTGTGGGGAACACGTACTCATCCCGGTACGAGGTAGGGGCTCCGAGCGGTTCACCCCCACGTGTGTGGGGAACACACCTCCCGATTATGACGCTCCAGTTCCTGTGACGGTTCACCCCCACGTGTGTGGGGAACACGAGCTGTACTGCATCCTTTCACCTCACAATTCCGGTTCACCCCCACGTGTGTGGGGAACACCAATCGTGCCTGTTTGATTTTCGTCATGATGTCGGTTCACCCCCACGTGTGTGGGGAACACTTCTGTTCAATCTCTCCAATGAGTGCTGCGGGCGGTTCACCCCCACGTGTGTGGGGAACACGCGGACTGCCTCTAACGCATTCTGTAGTTCTGCCGGTTCACCCCCACGTGTGTGGGGAACACTTCACTGAAGTTTGATATGGACAATCGTCCCCGCGGTTCACCCCCACGTGTGTGGGGAACACTTCATGTTCCAGTCCCCGGAGGATTCGCTTCACGGTTCACCCCCACGTGTGTGGGGAACACTTGCAGATCTCTGCCAGCAGGCAGTCGTCGCAACGGTTCACCCCCACGTGTGTGGGGAACACATCAAGGACAAGGACGGTGTTTGGCACTCCAACGGTTCACCCCCACGTGTGTGGGGAACACTCCTTGAGGTGTCGTATGCCCTCTTCATTGACGGTTCACCCCCACGTGTGTGGGGAACACTTCATTACTGTCTTGATCCTGATGGCAGGAATCGGTTCACCCCCACGTGTGTGGGGAACACGGTTATGCGGCCACCTTCAGCAAGAAGCCTGACGGTTCACCCCCACGTGTGTGGGGAACACGTACTAGGCCATGAGGATAATCACACCTGTTACGGTTCACCCCCACGTGTGTGGGGAACACTCAACAGAGATAGCCAAACAGCTACTTGAATGCGGTTCACCCCCACGTGTGTGGGGAACACATAGCCTCAGTGTTCGCTATCGACGAAGAGAGCGGTTCACCCCCACGTGTGTGGGGAACACGACATCACAGCTATCGGCATGAGCAAGGATACCGGTTCACCCCCACGTGTGTGGGGAACACTCCTTTAGCTCTAGCAGCAAGCTCTCCCCTTCCGGTTCACCCCCACGTGTGTGGGGAACACACTGGCTTCCATTCCTCTATGAATTGACCGAACGGTTCACCCCCACGTGTGTGGGGAACACCCCTTTGCCTGCATCTACTGCTACGCTAACGCCGGTTCACCCCCACGTGTGTGGGGAACACCCTGACAGTCCGTACGTGACTGCCACACCCTTCACTCGTAGTTAAGACTCGTCAGTGTCGGAGTTGGTGCTGCGTCTTGTCGTGGGCGTGATGCCCACGAGAGCGAGACCTTCGAAGTCTACCATCTCTCTAGTCGGGCTGCCGTACTGTCGGTACGAGAAGCCCTGCGGCGTCCTATCCGACCAGACCTGGAGCAGTGACCCCTTCGCCTTCGCGGCTTTCAGGGACTTCTGCCATAGCTCGTCTCTGACCCGCGCGCTCGGATTCCCAAGGAATGTCCCAGCCCTCGGCTCCAGGAGCCAGCGTGACAATGCGCCCCTCAAGGTCGTCGGGACTCTCTCCACTATCATCAGCAACACCGAGCACCTCCGCAATATCAGGAATGATGCGACCCATGATGTTGAAGTCGTGGAACGCGTTGCGACACTCCATCCGTACGGCCCGTTCCAACTCCTGTGGCGACTCCGCAGTCACCCTGAATGCCACGGGGATAGTGAGGTCTGTCTTGTAGAGGTCGGCGACGTCATAAACGAAGCTCAGCATCTTGCCCGTGTGGATGAAGCCGAGGCCGGGAGAGTAGCCGGCCGACAGAATCGCGGCGTGGCACACGCCGTAGAGACAGGCGTTGGCGGTAGACAGCGCCCTGTTGATCGGGTCTGCGTCGGCCCAGTTGCCCTGGTCGTATCGTCGCCCCTTCCATTCGACCCCGTAGGTGCGTGAGGCATCGGCATAGGTCTTGCGCACGCGGAGTCCTTCCATGCCGCGGATGCTCTCCAGACTGACAACCTCCGGCACGGACTCCTCGAACCGGAACCGGTACATGCGCCAGGCGACGGCCAAACGGGAGTCCTCGTCGCTGACGAGCCGAGCCTGGCGAATGAGCCTGCGGGCGCTGTGGGTGCCACCGGTGCTTGCCGCGTAGAGCCGGACGCCGTCCTGACCGGTCCAGGCGAGAAGGCAGTTGTTGCGGGACAATGCGGCGACCGCCGCATGGGTGACTGTGCTCCCCGGACCGAGCATAACCACTGCGAGCTGGTCGATAGGCACCGGCGTCACGTGCTCTCCCTGGTGGAAGGTGAGGCCGAGCGCATTCACGTCCAGCCTCCCCATCTCCAGGTAGAGGTGGCTCCAGCGGTCCTGGAAACGTGGCAGCTCATGGAGCGTACGCATTCTATTCGTCTCTGAGCCGCGCGACGGAGAGGAGGCCAAAGCCGAAGCCCTTGGCATTGCCGATGCCTGTGGCGAGCGCCGCCCCGAAGCGCTCCGGGTCTCTGACGCGCAGGACACCCTCGTACCGGACTGACAGGAGGGTGAGCTTGCTGTAGCCCTTCGATGGAGTGGTTTCTCTCTTGAAGTCCTCGTCGATGACCGTCACGGACAGGAGTTCGAATCCTCCAGCCAGGCCCTTCCGCTTGAGCCAGTCGAGTTGCCGTTCCTCGCCAAGCACCCCCTGCCGCTTTCCGCTCTGCTTCACGCGCATGGTGGGATTCGCTCGGAGGCGGAAGTGGAGTGTCTGGTCGGGTGTGAAGGACGGCGTGTACTCCTTGCACTCCGGTGGTGCCTGCAGGTAGTCGCGTAGCGCTTCATGGTGACCCCAGGCAGGCTTCTTCTCCGACTGCACAAGCAGCCAGAGGCACTCATTGTCCTCCGGTGTGTCGAGGCGGAAGAGCACTCGTCCGGGCCCACCGTTGTCTGCGTCGGGAAAGGCCCGCATCAGTGTCCGATGTAACTGGTACGGCCGGGTTATCTCACTCATGGCCTGGCGTGAGCGGGTGTTCAGAGTCAACCGTGAGAGATACATAGCCTGTCCTCCCTTGTAGCGAACTCACAACGCGGGCGAAAGGTCACGGCGACGTGGCGCGGGCCGAAGCGCCGGTCTTCAGCTGAGCCCAGTGACTGGTCGATGCGCACGAGTTCACCCTCCGGACCTTCCTGGACGAGCCGTACCTGCTCCTTCTGTCCTGAGGTGCCACATGCAGCCAGAGGGTAGGAATACAGGGCGGTGCGCAGGTCCTCCCCACGCCGCAGGCCATCCTCCAGGAAGAGCGGTATGGAGGGAGGAAACGCCTTTCGGCCAAGGAACAGGGGCCAGACCGGAGAATGAAGCCCGCTGTCGATGGTGTGCAGGAGCGGCAGCGCATCATCATCGCCCTCAAGACCTACCAGGAACAGTGCGTCTGCGAGATAGTAGCGGGACGAGACGATGGCCTCTCCCTGCCTGGGCCGCTCGCCGCTTGCCTTGATTACATCCAGCGTGGTCTGGTAGTCACGACTGACGACGCCCTCCCGGTCAACGCGCACCCCCATGCGAAGGAGCACCATGTCGTCGAGAGACTCCCATCTTGGCCTTCCTATTGCAGCACAAACTAGTCCTAGCACGCCGCTCTTGGAAGGCTCAAGCCCTGTGTCCCTGTCGCGGAAGCGGCTCTCGGTACCCCAGGACTGCATGGGGCCCGCGAGCCGCAGCAGCAGCGTGTTCATCTGGCCTCCTCGAATGTCACTGCGGCCATGACTGCTGCAACGAGGTCTTCCATTGTGTCTGCCCGTCCGGTACCGAGGTGTGGTAGCTCCGCGTTCTCAACCAGACAGAGTGGTCGTGCAAGCACTCCTTTCTCCCCATACGCACCGGAAAGACGACCCCAGTAGTCGTCCATGGCCTCTACTGATGCCTGGACAAGGCTTCGTTGTCCTGTCGCCCGGATCGGCAGTAGGAACGCGTTTGCTAGTGAGGCCGGCACTCCGCCATCACGGACTACCGCCAGAACGGCATCGGGCAGGTTCTGAGCCGCCATTGAGTGCTGCTTCCCTGTGGGGATAGTCTTGATAGATGCCTCAAGGAATGCTTCGAGTGTTCGCCCCGCGAGTCCCGTGTCTGTGCCCAGGTTGGAGGCGAGCTGGCGCGTGTCAAGCAAGGAGTATCGGTAGAAGCACGATGAGTTGAAGCCCGTCATGCCTATCATCCCTGCGCCCGTCTCTTCATCTGTCTTGAGGTCGTCCACGGCGGTGTAGAAATCCATGTCCATCTTGACCCTGTTGGTGGAGAACGCGTGTGCTACCTGGCAGGCGGCATCCACGTTCTTGGCAGGGAGATCTGCAATCATGCGCCCGAAGAGAGCAAGGTCGGCTGCCCGTGTGCCGCTGAGCGCCTGGAGTAGTGCCTTCTTCGCCTCGGCGGAGACAGTGGATTCCTTTTTGCTCTTGCGCTGCGTTGGAGCGTCGGCAGCCTTCACGGGGCTCTTATCTTCACGCAGACTGGTCCAGTGTTCATCAATGACATCCGCGAGAGCTGCGGTTTCGTTGCGCCCTATGAAAAGGAGGTATTCGGTTGCTCCTTCTTTGTCCAGGCCCAATCCCATCGCGGTAAGGGCGGCAGCAGCAACGTGCTGGGCGTCAGCCTCGCTTCTACCACGGGTTGTGAGCACTCGGACGAGTTCCTGAAGTATCGCCTTGGTCCTCACCGCCAGCTCATCCCGTGTGAGGAGACTGTCGTCACTGAAAGCGGTGCGCACGGCCCTTTTGATGCACTGGCTGGAGATGCGGGCGCGACGGTGTCCTCCGAACTCGCAGTCTTTGGGGGTGTTCGTGTCATCCCTGTTGATGCATGACGGAACAAAGTTCTGGATGATATGTAGCTCGACAAACATTCTCTTCCCTCCCATTATGTTCGGTCCTCTTCTGCAGCCGCGATGGCTGTCTCTGATTCGCCGCCCCTTGGTTCAGTCTGTCCGTGTTGCCAGAACTCGCGCGCCCATCTCTCCTGGACAAAGCGCGACTCGTGGTCCCAGTAGAAGACGTCCTTGATGAATTGCCGCCAGTCTACCGAAATATCCTTCGCTTTCAGTCTGCTTACCATCCGACGGAGCTGGTCGGGCAGGTCTTCGAACTCAGTATCGAGAAGTGCCACGAAGCTCATTTCCAGGCTATCGCTGGGTGCCTGCATCCTCGCGAGTGCCCCACCCAGTGTTCCCGTGCCACCGGGGGTGGAATGCAGGGCGAAGAGGCTGGCAGTTATGTAGCAGACGTCCTGACCTTTGCGAAGCGCGGGTGCCCATGGAAGAACATGGCGATATGTGCAGGCCACTGTCCCTGGTGGTTGTCCCAAGCCTCGGCGTAGCGCTGCGAGCGCGCCGCGGTCACCACGGAGTTCCTCAAGGTGGCCGACGAAGCGATCCATCCATTCTGTCTGTGGCTTCATGATTCCTCCTTCCCGTTTTTCACCGTTCTCCCAGCGCCGCCGGTAGCTTCTTCGCGAGGACGGACTTGCCATCGAGCATCGCCTTCAGGGAGCGCGCAGAGCGGTCGAGGTCGCGTGTCGCGTGGCTGAATGCCAGCCAGACGGTATGGCGCAACAGGGTTCTCCATTCACCCATGGCGGCGTCACGCCTGTGCGGCAGGTCTCTTGCGAGCGAATGGAAGGCGGTTTCCAGTTGTGACCAGAAGAAGCCATCCGCATCCATGTGGGTGACGAGAGGTCTGGCCGCAGTGTTCTTGACGCTCTTCTGTTGGGGTGACAGAATCGACGCAGCAAGGGCGCGGAGTGCCGAATAGAGAGTACTCCCTGTGTTCTCGCTCCATTCCAGAAGCAGATGGAGGTCTTCCACGAGGGACTCATCCTCGAGGTACTCCAGCGGCAGCGGCATACGGTCGTGTTTCCAGAAGTTGATTGCAGGCTGCCCGGGCACCAGGTTCTGGCCTCGCACGGTGACGCGGTATTCATAGGAAGGACGAAGCACCTTGTCAGCTATGAGTGTGCGAAGCAACCCGAAGGACAGCGGCGGGCGGAACGTGCTGCTGGATCTGGCGAAAAGGGCGGAGCTGTCCCGCCAGGCTCGCCTGCTGCCGCGTAGCTGCCATTGCCGTGTCTTTCCTTCGCTGTCTGTCCTGTAAGCTGCAAACGGGTCAGCCCTGAAATCCTCTGCGACTGAGCGCCCCTGAGCATAGAAGCACTCACTCACGGTTGGGGCATCCTCTCCCGAATTCTGCGGAAGGAGGCGCACGAAGCGGCTCTGCATAGTGAGGTAGTCCAGGTATCCTTCGGGCACGGCACCGTGTGCGCACTCCCTTTGCGTGACTCTTTCCCAGAGGGGCACACCCGGGGGCAGTAGCTCGCGGGGGACAATCGAGAACGGGACGAGATTGAGCATGAGCGTCTCGAACAGGTTGTCTCCATCGAGGAGCACGACGGCTGTCCGTGACCACGGTGAATCCTTGGAGTGTATCGTGCTGCTCTTGCCTGATGTCGGTGCAAAGGCCTGGTTCGCGAGGAGCCACAAGGCAGCCGTGGCGGCAGGGATTGCCTGCGGCTGATCGTCGCGGCTATGATCGAACAGAGTAGCATTGTTCTGGCACGCGAACTCGAAGGGCAGCCGCCTGATGGGCGTCCTCCGCGGGAAGTCCAACCCTGCTACCTGGAAGAACGGATACGTATCATCGAACAGGTCGAATCTGTCGTAGCATCTGCTGAAGTAGGAGCTAACCAGTGTGCTGTCAAACCGCTCTCCTTTCCAGAGTTCGCTCCACTTCTCCACCGACGCAGGGCCGTCCATGACGCGGTAGAGAATGGTGAGCAGCAACCTGTGGAGAGATGCGGTCACGAGAGGTGACTGGTCGAAGACCTCGCGAATTTCGTGGGCCCGGGTCAGTGTTTCGAGAAGACCCAGTTCGACAGCCGTGCCGTCCGGCAGCATGCAGGGTATCCACTTCTTGCCCACCAGGTTGAAGGAGTGTTCTGACATGTTCCCCTCCCTTGCTTCATGAGACCTTTCCTGTGCCGGCGTCCGTAATCAGCAGGCCGAGTTCCGAGTCGAGCCTGATAGCCCACTTGCCGGTGGTGGCTTGTCTGTCCTCCAATAGCAGAACCCTGTGCTGGCGCAGCGCCGAGGACTGCTTCCACGCTGCAGGCGGTTCCTGGGCGGCGAGATGAAAGAGAACACGCTTGTCGGAGATGCTCAACGAGCGTCGCAGCAGGTGTTTCGCAGTCTCGCGTGTCGGCACTGCCGACAAGTCCACAGATTCTTGTCCCTTCTCGTCCAAGAATGCGTGGCCATCGCGCCGGTACAGACAGACCACGCGAACTGAAGGTGGTGCGAGCCTGGTGAGCGCCTGGAGCGAGCTGTAGATGGCTGGCTTGTCCTCTTCCAGTTCCTGATTGAAATGACACAGAGCTGTCAGTACGTCCGGCTCAGTGCTGTGCAGCACGAGGTTGGCCTTCGCCTTGAACTGTTGCTGCGACATCTCGTTAGACATCTCTTTGAAGGCCTTTCCCATCTCCTCTTCGAGTGGTCCCTCCGGTGGCTTCGGTTCCGGTTCAGCGTAGACCCTCCTCACAAGCGCGGGGATATCGTCCGGCAACGACAGTTCTGTCCGCCCGGCCAGTTCAGCGTAGGAGCGGAGGAGGATGTACCGGTCATAGACATACTCGGTCACTCCGAATGCCGGGACTCCCGTGGTGTCTAGTGGTGGCATCCTCAGCCACAGGGCAGGGGTGGCAAGTGCTGCCGGGCGAATATGCCTCTCGTGTCGGTGGACGCGTCCAGCCCTCTGCAACATGAGGTCCACGGGTGCGAAGTCGGTGACCATGAGGTCGAAGTCGATGTCGAGGCTCTGCTCTATCACCTGTGTGGCGACGACCACGGCGCGCCTGGGCCGCCCGCTGCCGGTGCCGAACATCGCAAGCAGTCTCTCTTCACGCAGGTCTCGTTCTTCGAAGGGAAAACGGGCATGGATAAGCAACAGTTCGCAGCCTGCGGCTGCTCCTGAACTCTTGAGGGCCGTGTATGCCCGCTGTGCCCGTGCTACCGTATTGCATACAACGGCGATGCAGCCTTCGTTGTCTCCAAGCACTCCTGACACCTCTTCGCAGAGGGTTTCCTCGCTATCTTCGAGACGCCGCAATCGCAATGTGGACGTCTGTGTCGCCTGCACCTGTCGGACGAGCGTGCTGGTCTCGCTGGCCCATGTGATTGCCGGATATGCTGGCTCCGGTGTTGGGTCCTGCGCCGTTCCATACGCGGCAAGCAATCTCGTCTTCTTGGCTGGAGGCAGTGTTGCCGAGAGGAGCACGACGGATGACCCAATGGCATGGAGCCAGTTGATCAGCACCTCGAGCAGTGTTGACGTGTACGTGTCATACGCGTGGACTTCGTCTATGACGATGGTCTTGTGTGCGAGGCCAAAGAGGCGCACGAAGTAGTGTCGGGTCTGGAGGGCGCCAAGCAGGGCCTGGTCGATGGTGCCCACGGCGTGAGACGACAGCAGTCCTCGTTTGCGTGGCAGGAACCACTCGGCTGCGCCGTCGGGCAGTCCGTCGAACCCGTGTAGCTCGTCGAGTCCTGCAAGCAGTGCCCCTCCGTGCACGAGTTGCAGATTGATGCGCTGGTCGGAGTACGTCTTCTTGAGGAACTCACCGACCCTTGTGAACATCTGATTGCTCGTCGCCTGTGTGGGCAGTGCGAAGTAGCACCCGTTCTGCTGCTGCCGTGATGCCCAGCAAGCCGCCAGATGCATAGCGGCCTCTGTCTTTCCTTCTCCCATCGGTGCCTCAATGACGACCATGGCCTGCTCGTCTCCCTGCGCATCTGCCATCTCCATGACGGCCTCTTGGAGTGGTCGTGGCCTTTCGATGAATGGAAACATCTCTGAGAAAGGCCGCACGGATGGGGGTGGCGACCACGCAGCCAGGGCGATGTCCACGAGCGCGCTCTTCGCCTTCGCTCTTGAGGCCAGGAAGTGGTCTTCAGCACTACCACACTCTGTGGCGCAGGGGAAGTACATCTCGTTGGAGGCTATCCAGTCTGCAACGGAAGTGAGGCCCGCCACTATGATGAAGAAGGCGTGGTTCGTTGTTGAGGAAGATGGCGCAAGCTTGACCACGCCGAGCGTATCGGCAAGTCGGGTGTAGAGCTCCTTTTGTAGGTCCTCCCACGGGCCCGTGCCACGCTGTCGGGGGCCAGGCTTCTCATTTGTGAAACTGCCATGGTGCCCGCCAACCGACATGGCCACGGCTCGCGCGAATGGCTCCGGAAGCACCGGCGCCAGTGCCTCGTCGCTCAGGAGAAGAGAACAGGCGTATGAGCCTGCTATGCTGTGGTGGCAGTTGTTGACGTATGGGTCACACGGCAGCCCCAACTCCCCCGTGACGAAATCCCTGCCTTCGGCGGTGCACTGCGATTGGAAGACTGGCGTCGCCTTGCCAATGTCGTGGAGCGCTGCCCAGAAGGAGAGCAGCGCCCCCGCATCGTCCTCGGCGAGGCCAAGCTGGTGTGCGATGTCTCGGCGGGCTCCGCGCTGGAGTGTACGGTCCCACATCTCCCGTGCCACTGCCGCCACGTCCAGCATGTGGTGCAGGAGCGGGTAGCGCGTGACCACGTCGTCGGCGCGCGTCTTGCTCTTGCCCCAGAGCTTCAGCAAGAAGTCGTATTCCATCCCAATCCCCCGGACCCGATGGACGCACGTATGCTAGTGTGCAGGAGGAAGCGTGCGCTTCCCGCACACAGTAGCAGGAAGCTGTGACAACTGTCTGTCACAGCGAGGAGCTTTCTCCGGTCCTGTTTTTCGTTGGGGAGGCCCACCACGCCCTTGCGCTAGTCCTCAAACATCTCCCCCTGTACCCCCTCCGGCCGGTGGGGTGGGAGGAGTGCTTCAAACTCCTCGTCAGTTTGGGACTCTTCGTCTTCGGGTGAGGAGACCTGCCGGCGTCTCATGTCGGGCGCGTGGTACAGCAGGTCGGGTGGCTGTGCCGACTCCTTCTCCTCGTACATGTCGTGGACCTTGCGCGCGGCCGCCATCACCCGCCGGCGGAGCGACCCCGGCGCCAGCACCTCCACCATGTTGCCCCATCCCAGTACGAAGGAGACGAGATCCGTCGTGATGGCGAGCTGCATGGTGACGATGGCAGAGCCGTCCATCCCCGGGGCGGTCACCTGCGAGTCGTGCCAGACCGTCTCCTGGGCGATGCGGGCGATGTCCGGGTGGAAGCGCAGCTTCACGGTCTGCGGCTCGCCCGTCGCCGTGACGCCCAGGTAGGGCTGAAGATATACGTTTGCGTCGAAGCTCTCCGGTATCTCGTAGCTCTCATCGAGTGGCAGGGCATGCTGGATGCGCTCCAGCCTGAAGACGCGCACCTGCTTGCGGTAGTGGCAGAAAGCGATGACATAGGTGCCGCGTGAGAGGGCCGAGGGCTGGATGAAGTAGGGCTCTATGACCCTCTCCACCGCATATTCCTGACCGAGCGTCCAGTAGCGTATCCGCGCCTGCCGCCGCTGAGTCCAGCAGCGCGTCAGGACATCCAGCGCGTGCATGGCCGACTCGTCCGGCTTGCGCCGCTTCATGGACTCGAGCGTCTTCCGTATCTCCTCGCGCAGCGGCGCATCGAGCACGGCGCTCAGCTTGCGGAACGTGGTCTCGATGTGCGGGTTGTAGACGCTGCTCTGGGCGAGCAACAAGCGGGCGGCCATGTATATCGCCATCGCCTCCGGCAGGCTGAAGTTCACCGGAGGGAGGAAACTACCCGGCTGGATGCCCCAGAGGCCGCCCTCCGCCCAGATGGGCACCTTGAGGGATGCCTGGAGCGCGTCGAGGTCGCGGTAGGTCGTGCGGACAGTCACGCCGCACTGTGTGGCTATCCTCCGGGGCCTGATGCCGTGGGTGTTGGAGTTGAGGATGTAGAGGACGTGGAGCAGCCGCGCGGTACGGTCGTGGCCTTCAAGCTCCATTCAGTTCCCGCTCCTGCTCACCCGGATATTCCATTCTAGCACCAATGTCAACCGCAGGGAGAGGTGTGTTCGGGGACACGCTCAGGATGGCGGTGCGACCGGCTGACAGGGAAGCGCGATACGCGGCCCGATGCGTTCTGAGCCGGCGGTGCCCTTCCGGTCAGTCCGTAAAGACGTAGCTGCCCTTCTTGAGGTAGGAGTAGAACGTGAGAACCGTTGAGATGAGAGACAGGTACATCAGGACGGCGAGGCCAATGTCGGAACCGACGCCCAGGGTCGCCACTATGAGCGGAGCTATCCAGAACCAGTAGTTGGCCTTGGCGACAGGAGGAGGAGACGGGAAATCGAAGACGCGCGTGCGGCGTTTCCACAGGAAGATTGCAACGCCGGCCAGCACGGCGGCGCCTCCCGCGAGCGCGGGCACCGCGAGGTACGGATTCAGCGGCATGAGGCCGTCCGTGCGCGCGAAAAGCCCCGCAACGATGGCGAGTATCAGGCTCGGCATGAAGAGGAGTTCGTCGGCCACAAGGTCGAACAACGCTCCTCCCGGCGTTTCCTGTCCGAGACGCCGCGACAGGATGCCGTCGAGGGTGTCTGTCAACGCGGCCACTATGAGCAGGATTCCTGCTGCGAAGATGCCGCCTGGCTCCCTTTGGTACAGGAGGTAGCCGATGACGAAGGCAAGAACGACACGGAGCGCTGTGACGCAGTTCGGCACGTTGAATCTCAGGCGCAGACTTGAGTCTGCAGTAGTGTTTGTCGGTCTCATTTCTCCGAGGTCTCTCCTATGATGGTGGGAGTCACAGCCTATCACAGTCGATTGGGACAATGTGAGGTTGAGTGGTCGATGGCTCTGCGGATCGGTGTTTCGTGCAGCCACCATGTTCTGGTTGTCAGCATGGTGCGGTTCAGTCCGTGAAGACGTAGCAGCTCTTCTTCAGGTACGAGTAGAAGGCCAGCCCGGTGAAGATGAGGGCCAGGAGCATCATGACGGCGAGGAACTCGTCGGGCCCTATGCGCAGCACGGCCACTATCAGCGCTGCCATCCAGAACCAGTAGGTGGCCTTGACCACCGGTGGAGGCGATGGGAGTTCCATGAAGCGGGTGCGGCGTTTCCACAGATAGATGCTCACTCCTGCCAGCACCGTAGCCCCGCCGGCGAGCGCCGGCACCGCGTAGAGATACGGGTTCAGAGGTACGAGCCCGTCGGCACGGGCGAAGAGCCCTGCCCTTATTGCAAGGACCAGGCTCGGCATGAAGAGTATCTCGTCGGCCACAAGGTCGAAGAGCGCTCCTCCCGTGGTTGCCTGGCCGAGACGGCGCGACAGGAGACCATCCAGTGTGTCGGTGGACGCGGCGATGATGAGCAGAATGCCTGCTGCGAAGATGGTGCCTGGCTCCCTCTGATACAGGAGGTATGCGATGACGGCGGCAAGTACGACGCGCAGCGCCGTCAGGCAGTTGGGCGCGTTCCTCTGGAGTCGCAGCGAATTTATCGACGTATCTGTTTGCACGGAAGGGGAACCCCTTTCTGCCACCGTCCGGCGGCCAATGTCATTGTTTAGCAGGTTCGGGTTGGTTGTGGCAAGTGGGGCGGAGAATTCGAGCATGTTTGCATGGCCGGACGGCTCGTGAGGCCCCCTGTCACGCCTGTGAGTGAGGTGGCAGTCAGCATAATGGGTGGAGTGTAGTATTGCCGCCCGACAGTTGCCTGTCCGCTCGTCCGCGCCGTGGGCTACTTCTCTTCGTACACCTGCCGGTTGATGCAGTTCGGGATGCGCTCGCCCTTGAGCCCCATCATCAACTGGTCCACGGCCATGGTCATCATTCCCTTCCTGACCTCCGGAACGGCACTGCCGATGTGCGGCATAATGATGATGTTGTCGAGGGTGAACAGAGGGCTGTCCAGCGGGAGCGGCTCGGTGCTGGTGACATCGATCGCTGCCCTCAGTATGCGATGCTCTTTTAGAGCCTCGTAGAGGGCCTGGTCATCGACGATGGCGCCGCGTGCAGCGTTCACGAGTATTGAGGTGGGCTTCATGACGGCGAACTCATCGCGGCCCATCATGCCGCGCGTCTGCGCCGTGAGGGGAGGTGTAAGGACGACGAAATCGGACTCAGCCAGCAGGCCGTGCAGACTGTCGCGGTACTCCGCACCAAGTAGCGATTCGGCGTTCAGGTTGCGGTTGCGGTTGTGATAGAGAATGCGCATGTTGAATCCCCGTGCGCGCTTGGCGACGTGGGAACCTATGTGGCCCATCCCGACGATGCCCAGCGTCTTGTTGTTCACGTTCACTCCGGGGAGGTCGAGGTGCGCGTGCGCCTTCCATCGACCGTCGCGGGCGAAGGACTGGCCCTCAACTATGCGTCGTGCAGCGGCGAGGAGGAGCGCGAACGCGAGGTCGGCTGTTGTCTCAGTAAGAACGTTGGGTGTGTGTCCCACGGGTATGCCCCGGCGTGTCGCCTCTGCGAGGTCTATGTGGTCGCAGCCGTCGCCCATGTTGCTGATGACACGAAGCTTCGGCGCGATCGCGAAGATCTCCGGACTGATGCGGTTCGCGACGGGGATGAGTCCCTCGATGTCCGGGACCTCGCGGAGCAGGGATTCAACCGGCATCTCCTCGGCGCCCCCCCAGATCTTGAACTCGTGCACACCCTTCAGTCGCTCGAAGACCTCCGGAAAGAAGCTCTTGCAGATGTAAACCTTCGCCATGATGGCCTCCTTTGTGGTGTTGCCGCCGGGTCGCTGCCGACACGGCGTTGTCGAAATCAGCCTAGTGGCCTGTCCGTCATCGCCGCCGCCATTGTGCCGGCGGCTCGCAGGGTCTGCCATCGCCCCTGCAGGTGTCCGCGGCGGTGTTCGGGTTGCCAGCCTGAGAGGCAAAGGTATCGGTGGACCTTTCGGATGTCAATAGCCGGTCCGTAGCCGGTCCGTAGCCGTAATCCGTGGATTGGAGAGCATGTGCAGCTATGAACCACACGTGGTAAGTTGTCACCCAGGAGGTGACAATGAGAAAGCCATCGGATCGCCTGGGCTTCAAGATAGTCGGTGACCTGGAAGAGACCGCTACTCCCTG
>JAUVZB010000117.1 GCA_030602785.1 Dehalococcoidia bacterium | reverse complement strand
GAACCCCGCCCGCGAATGCCATCCGGGCCAGCAGGATGAAAAGCCTGCAACCACAGGCCGTATGTAAGACTGCAAGCCCTTTGAAACTTCACGCCGCCGAATCTTGCTTTCCTGGAGACGTCCATGTAAGACCTTCCTTAGATGACATTGCCGACATTCCGCTGCGCTTCTAGCATGACGAGGCGGTCATTTCTGATGGCCGGATCCTCCATTTCCCATTCAAGGAAGTACAACTATGAACTCCTCGACCACGCTGCGCCAGCTCAACGGACTGGACCCCACACCGGCCACGTTAGACGGTGCCACCTTGATCCTCGTGGACTATCAGAACACCTACACGCGCGGCGTCATGGAACTGGCCGGCTGGCAGCCGGCGCTGGCTTCGGCATCTGAACTGTTGACCCGGGCGCGCGCCGCCGACACCAACATCATCCATGTCGTTCACGACGGTGGAGAGGGCTCGCCCTACGACCTCGCCGCCGAGATCGGTCAGATTCATCCCGCCGTCGCGCCGCTGCCCAACGAGCCCGTGGTCGTCAAGACGGCGCCCAATGCATTCGTCGGCACCGATTTGGGCGAGCGCGTTGAGGCGGCCGGTAACAAACAGGTCATCGTCATGGGATTCATGACCCACATGTGCGTGACGTTCACCGCCGAGGGTGCATTTCTACGCGGCAACCAGCCCACCGTGGTGGCCGATGCCTGCGCGACGCGGGCCATCCGCACGGACGTGGTGAATGTGGAAGCCGCGGCCCTGCATGAGGGCGCTTTGGCGACGATCGCCGATCTCTACGCGGTCGTGGTGCGTTCGGGTACGTCGATCCGATAGAGGCCTCGCCCGGCTAACGCGCTGGCGTCACTCGCGCTCGATAACTCGAAGCAAAGCCGTTCGACGCTTCGACATGGGTCCGAAGGCCCTCGTGACATCTTCAACGCTTTTCTCCGACTTCAATGCGTCGAGGATGTCGGCCCAGTCCTGCATGATCACCTTGCGCGATTCCACGAACTTCGTGTGGTCGTATGGAGCGCGCGAGGAGTCCTTGTTCTTCTTCGAGTGTGCGAGTTGGAGATCGACCCGCTTTTCGGGATACCCAAGCAACCCAAGGATCGTCGTGGCGGTCGAACGGAAGCCATGGGACGAAAACCGCCCGCCATAACCCATGCGCTTGAGTGCTTGATTGAGCGTCGTTGCCGACATCACTTGTCCCGGCTTCCTGTAGCTCGGGAACAATACTTTGCCGCCGCCAGTTAGAGCATGTAGCTCCCTAAGAGCGGCCACCGCCTGCCGTGACAGGGGAACCAAATGGGGGCGTCGCATCTTCATACGCTCGGACGGAATCGACCACATGGCGTTGTCCAGGTCGAACTCTTCCCAGGAGGCCTTGCGCAGTTCTACGGTGCGCACGTAGGTCAAGGCCATCAGCTTGAGGGCGAGGACTGTCGTCTGATAACCCCCTTCGTTGTCCACCCGATTGAGAAAGTCCGGGATCTCTGCCCATGTCAAAGGAGGGTTGTGGCGGACCTGAGGGCGCTTGACCAGTCCCTTGAGCAAGGCGGCAGGATCGAATTCGCAGAGACCTTGGGCAGCCGCATAACTGAAGATTTGCCCACACCATTGGCGAATGAGGATCGCCACAGTCTTCGCGCCACGAGCCGCCACATCCTTGATGATGGGGCGCAGATGTGGAGCCCTGATGCTGCTGATCGGCAACTTGCCAATCCGGGGGAAAACATCCTTCTCAAGGTAGCTGGTGACTTGGTTGGTGTAGTACTCGCTCCAGTGAGCATTGCTGACGATCCACTCCCGAGCAACGGTCTCGAACGTGCGTTCGTATGTGTCGGCCTGGAGGGCGATCGCCGCCTTCTTCTCTACGATGGGGTCGAGTCCCTTCTTGACCAACGCCTTTGCCCGGTCCCGTTCCGCACGGGCCGCCTCCAGCGTGATTTTTGGGTATACCCCGATCGAGTACACCTGTTCAGCGCCGCCCAGCCGGTAGCGGTACCACCAGAGCTTGGAGCCGTTAGGCTGAACGCGCAAAAAGAGGCTGCCTCCGTCCCGGAGTTGGTACACCTTGGGCCTGGGCTGCGCCGTTTCCACTTTGCGCGCCGAGAGAAGATTGAGTGCTGTGAGTGCCATGTGTATAACGCCTCCAAATTGGCCCGTTACACACTCCATTACACACATGAGCACTGGATTTGTCCAGCTTTCAGAATCGCTCGATGGACGATCAACCCTTTAAAAACAAGGACTTAGAGTTTCTCCGTGGAGGTTGATGGAAGCCAGTGGACCTCAATCGTAGTTATCCACCATCAGGACTTTGGTGCGGCTCATTGCAGGCCCTCCTCGACCAGTTCGCTGGCGCGCAACACGGCGCGGGCCTTGTGTTCGGTTTCTTTCCACTCCAGCTCGGGCACGCTGTCGGCCACCACGCCGGCGGCGGCTTGCACGTGCAGCATGC
>JAUVZB010000075.1 GCA_030602785.1 Dehalococcoidia bacterium | reverse complement strand
CTGGTAGACCACGTCGTCGAACGTGATGCTGACCCACTCCGCGATGAGCATGATTTCCCAGGGCGTGTATCCCCGTTTTTTCTCTGCCATGGCACCTCCACGCCCAATTGTACCACACAATTGCACGGTGGTCAAGCTCAGGAGGGCCCACTGTCCTTGACACGGGGGACTTTGGCGTGTACAGTGGGGGCGTGTAGTTTGGAGCGCAATCACCGAGGAGGTGTGATATGAGTGACAGTGGATTGGGCTTTGTCCCGTCGGTGGCGGACATGGCGGCTGCGATCGAGGGCGTCAAGGCGCAGATCGAGGTGGACGAGGAGCTCCGCCACGAGCTAACGGAGGGCCACACGAGCGGCAACCCGATGACGTTGGGCCCGCGATTGCCCAGCCCGGCAAAGTGGGCGGAACTCCAGATCAAGGGGGCCAAGGACAATGCAAACAAGTGGCTGGAGAACACCATCCACCCGAAGCGGAACTTCCGGGAGGAGGCCCTGAAGCCGGACTCCATTGCGCGGTTCAAGGACTCGATGGAGCGGGCGATCCGGGAGGGGCGCTGGGAGGGCGGCATGGCCCTGGTGGACGAGAACGAGACGATTGCGACGATCACCAAGCGCGGTGCGAGCGTCTACGCTAACGGCGTCGAGGACCGGGCTGCCAAAATCCTGCGGCGCGTGACGGATCTGCACGCCGACCGGCTGGCGCTTTGTGTGACGGTCGATGCACTGCCATCGGCCACCGAGGCGGATCGAGAGGCCAAGATGATCGCCAACTTGCGCGGCCTGAAGGCCATCGGGGCCCGACGCCGTGGCTATGGAGGGTGATGAATCATGAAAATCAGAGACGTTGTGCTTCAGGACAGGCTGGCGCAGCTCGTGGACGCGCGGACTTGGACGTTCAATATCAACCTGGTGGACCCGGTGACCGAGTTCAAGATCTGGTTCTATGCCCTGAACCACGATACCGGGCCCAACGAGGCGGGCTGCATCCCGTACCTGATCGAGGAGATCGCCATCGTGGACGGCAGCGAGGTGATCGCGGCGATGAACGGTGCCGAGATCTTTGCGCTCTACTGCTTCGATCATGCGAAGGTTCCGCTGGTGTGGGAGCAGGAACAAGGCGGCGGGAGCAACTATTGGTGTCTGCCGATCACGTTCGGGCGGCACCTGTGGGACCCCGAGTGGATCTTTGATCCGACCAAGTTTAGGAACCCGCAGATCAGGGTCACTTTCGACCTGGAGGCCGTGGCGGCCGTGGGCGCCAATGCCTGGGCCACGGGGACGGCGCGGATCAGCGTGTGGGCCAAGGTGATGGAAGAGGGAGCCTCGCCGAGGGGCTACCTGATGAGCAAGCAGCTCAAGGAGTTTGCATCGCTGGCCAGTGGCCAGGAGATCACCTATCTGCCCACGGATTTCAACATCCGGAAGCTGATGGTGCGGGCCTACAAGAAGGCCGGTGACATGACCGACGCTATCACGCGGCTCAAGCTCAGCCAGGACGAGGACAAGTGGATCCCGTGGGACCTGGATAGCGCCGACTTTATCTTCTTGATGAAGGACTGGTTCCCAGAGTACGAGTTCCACCTCAAGAAGCTGGCGGACGACAACGAGCAACGCGAGCACTATGGTGGCCAGTACGCGCATGGGATGGCTGTGGGCGGCGAGAACGACGATATTGTGGGCATCAGCGGATTTGCCAACAACATCTACACGCTACACGCGGTGACGAACGCTGGGTCTACCACGACCGACGTCATTCACTGGGTCGACGTCAAGACACGGACGCCGATGGACTGCTACTGCTACCCGTTCGGGGACCAGGACGATCCGGCCGACTGGCTGGACGTTTCTGGGATGGGCAACCTGCGGCTGATCCTGTCGCAGGGCACCCTCGGCTATACTGAGCAGGTCGTGGTGCAGCAGGCGCACCCCTATTAAACGTGAGAAGCGGGCGTACCCCAGACCTACTGCGCCCGTGACTCGGCCGGGGATCGGCGGGCGCACCACCGTCCGGTCCTCGGCCTCCCCCTGGAGGTGCTATGCCGCAGCGACGCGATCCGATCGTCTACCAGGTGCAGGACCGTCTGCGGGCTGCCCCGTGGAACGTGCTCGTCACGCCCAAAGCGGCGCAGCCGACCCGGCAAACGGGCGTGCTGCAGGCCGTGATGTACATCGACGTGATCTCGTGCATGAACCCGACCCACGCCGCGGGCGTGGTGGACTTGGGCTTTATGGTGGGCGCCAACATCACCTGGTCGCGGACGTTTGCGATGCCCACGGCTGGCTACTGGTATCGCAACCACATGCACTACACGCTGACCTCAGACTACCAGGTGGTGGCCCGGTTCCGGCTCGTGGCGGAGGGCGACGGGAACTATCTGGGCGACGTCGTGCACATGAACGTCAACGGGTACTACCTGGAGGACTATACCTCGCCGTGAGGGCTGGGGGCGCAGCGTGATCTTCAAGGCCGAGATACTGACCCCGGCGAACACGCTGCCGAGCGCGCCGGTGATCACGCGGCTGGGCGTGTATCCCGGCGTGACCCGGCGCGTGTTCGTGGGGTTCCCGAGGGGCTGCTGCGCCCTGGCGCACATGCAGATCTGGCACTGGGGTTGGCAGGTCTGGCCCTGGACGCCCCAGACGAGCTTCGCCTGGGACGACTACACCTACACGTTCGAGGATCGCTACCCGATCACGGAGGAGCCGCTCGAGCTGGTGATCAAGACCTGGAACTTTGACGATACCTACCCGCACACGCTGTCGTTTGCGGTCACGCTGGACCCCGAACCGCCGGAGGGCGAGCTGGACACACTGCGGGAGACGCTGCAGATGCTGGGCCTGGTGAGGGAGTTCTGACGATGCCGCTGATATTGCCGAGTCACGCGCCGTATCCCAAGGCCGCCCTGGGCTGGGACGGCACCCAGTACCGGGTGCTGGCGGTGGACGACGAGGGTCGGCTGCAGGCCGACCTGGTGGCCAGCGCCCTACCCGAGAAGACCGGCCGCATGTACCGCGTTGAGCACACCAAGGTAGGGGCCGGGAACTATGCGATGGTGGGGCACACGGTGGACGCGGGCACCGTGTTCGTGGCGACCTTGATGGGCGCCTACAACGAGGACAGCGCTCTGACCTCGATACACATGGGCGTTTGGGATACCGTTGAGAACTCGTGGTTCGCATTCAGGGCGGGCACAGCCACGTTCATACCGTTGGTTTGGGCGGGGCAGGCGTTTGTGCAGGCAGGGTATCAGCCAAAGGTGTACTTTTCAGGGGCATCTGGCGGCGACGTCCTGATACTGGTCTACAGCGGTTATACGCTGGTGCTGTGAGGATAGGAGAGGTCCATGGCGCATGGTTCGCCGGACTGGGGCTGGAGAGGGCCAAAGCGAACGACCTACGGGCTGGACGACATGGGCGAGCTGGCGGTCAGACTGGGGAGCCCGGTTTTGTACGACCGGCGGGGCGACGTGGTCTGGATGACGGACTTTCGCCACGGCTGGGGGGACGTGGCGGGGTTCGGGACGGCGGGCTATGAGATCCGGCTGCTGACCGGCTACTACCCGCGACAGGGGGCCTACTGTGTGGGGCTCTACCTGCCGCTGCTGGTGAGCGGCAGTGTGGGGATCGTCAAGTACCTGTCCTACCCGGTGAGCAGTTTGGTCGGCCTCGAGGCGACGGTGGACCTGCCCGAGACGGTGAACTACTGGGGTTGGCACATCCTGGTGCGCCGGGGCTTGACAGAGCTCAGGGCCTACGTGCACTATAACGTGGTCACCGACGTGTTGGAGTACCAGACGACCCTTGGGGCGTGGGTAGAGTTTGCGAGCGACTTGAACCTGGAGGCCCTGGGGCTGTGCGCGGTGACGGGAAAGCTGGTGGCCGACATCGATGCCGAGCAGTACATCCGGTTCATCTTGAACGAGGTAGAGTACCCGCTGCCCGGGATCGCCTGCTACATACAGGGCGCGGTGCAACCCCGGCGCTTTCAGGCCGAGGTCGAGGCCTGGAATGTGGACGACGACGCCATGGAGACGCACGTCGACAGCGTGATCGTGACGCAGAATGAACCTGCCTAGAGGGAGGGCAACGTGAAGGGTCAGTTCGTAGAGCTGTTCCGGAGTAGCGCCGTAATCCAGGGCACGATGGCCCTGATTTGCACCGGCGCCGTCGTCTATCTGGCGGTCACGGGCAAACCGGTGCCCGAGGTTTTGGTGGGCATCGTGATGGCCACGGTTGGGTTCTACTTTGGGACAAAGCAGCGCACACAAGAGCGGGAGGATTGACAGTGGCAAGGTACACGAGAGTGGCGAGGCAAGAGTTCCCGTCGACGGATCCGGCACGGAGAGGAGCGATCGACGTGGCGTACGTGTACATGGACGAGCGGTTTCAGACGGTGATGATCAAGCTGCCGGCGGACCAGGACACTCCCGAGCGGGTTGCCGAGGAGCTGAGAAAGAGGGCCACGGCCGCCGAGGGCGCCGGTCCGGCCGAGATCGAGATCTGAGGCACTATGCCGACGCTGGAGGGCGATCGTAACTGGGGCGATCTGTACCTGGGCCTGCACCTGGCGGCCCAGACGTGTGAGGGGCTTGCCACCGTGTCGGCGGGCCGCAGCATGTTCGTGCTGGAGGCGCAGCGGGTCAGCCTGGGGATGGCCTCGATCTGGGACCCCATCGCGGACTTTTGCAAGACGGCGCTTTGGTGGCTAAAGCCCTGGAACGTGGGCCCCTGGGTGTGGACGAACTGGCTGCGGCCGGGCGTGCAGTGGCTGAGGACGCATCTGCTGGAGCCGGCCCTGGAGTGGGGCATATTCTGGCTGGGCTGGGTGCTGAATTGGGCGGCGAGGCTCTATGCAGGTGTGGTGGACTGGGCGAAGCTGGAACTGGATTCGGTGAAGATGCGGATCGACGGGATGCGCAACAGCCTGTGGAGCCGCTACTTTCCGGATCGCTACCCCTGGCGGCCCACGTGGGCCGACATCTGGAACCACGTCATTGGGCGCATCACGGGGACCATGACGATGATCGAGAACCGCATCAATGCGATCCCGGGTGCGCTGCGCGACCGGTTTGACGACGTCCTGGTTTGGGGCCAGGCGAAAGTGGACCAGTTGGTCAAGTGGTGGGACACGACGGGCGTCTTGTGGATCAACCGTGCCTGGCAGTCGATCCTGGACCTGCCCGAGACGCTGCGCGTGACGTTTCTGAAGTGGTGGACAACGGCCGGTTTGTGGGTTGAGCGGGCGCGCCTGCACTGGAACACCGTGATCTGGCCGTTCATCCTCAACCTGCCCCAGTTCTTGTACGACACAGCAACAAGCTGGCTGGTCACGGCCTATACGTTAGTCGTGAACTGGCTGCGGTCCCTCTGGGAAGGGATTCTCGACACCGCCCAGAAGGCGATCGACAGGGCGACGCCGGTCGTGCGCGAGTGGATTGGCGCCTTTGAGGAGCTACCGGCCCTGTACCTCAACTGGGTGGCCACGACGGCGGGCACCGACCTGGCGCTGAACCCCGGCAAGGCGTTGGCCACGGCGGGCTCGCTCTACAGCATGGCCATCGCCGCTGGCACCACGGCCCACGTCACCTCGGCCGCGCTCAACATCATCCCGGCGCTGAACTGGGTGGGCGCGAGCCAGTTGGCCGCCTACGTGGCCCAGGTCGCCGGTTTCGAGCCCCTGACCGACGCCACCTACGGCACTCTGATCAACGACGTCCTGACCGTGCCCTTGCGCTACCACTGGAACGAGATGCTGCGGCCGCGGATCCCGACCGAGGGCGGGATCTTCATCATGGGGCGCAAGCGGGGCCTGAACCGGGCCGAGTTCGGAGCGGCGATGGCCAAGCAGGGCCTGCCCGACTGGTGGATCGACCGGGAGTACCAGTTCTTCTGGACCGACCCTAGCCCCTACTGGCTGTTGCGCATGAGCGAGTATTCCACCCCGCAGATGCGGCCCAGCGCGCTTTTCCTGCCCTGGCTGGCGGAGTGGCTCCCCAACTGGCGATCCGACCCCTGGGCCTGGTTCAAGATGAAGCTGATGCTCAGCGGGTTCGAGGATACCGACATCCCGGCCTTCATCGACGGATTCCAGAGCAGGCGGCTGGGGCCGGCGGTGACCCAGATCAAGACCAGCGTGCGGGCTATGATCCGGGAGGCCTACTGGGGTCGCGCCGAGGCGCAGGGCGCCCTGCGGCCGGTCGGCGTCCGCCAGGAGGAGATCGAGTACATCATCCTGGCCGAGGACATCGACTATCAGAACCGCTACAATGACGACCAGGTCAGGTACTACTCGGAGTCGTTCCGCAAGGGCGAGATCTCGGCGCAGGACCTCAGCCTGATGCTCTCGACGTTCATCGTCCGCCCCGAGCGGGTGGCCCAGATCGTGGCGCGGGAGCGGGTTCGTATGCGGCCCAAGACGTCGCCGATCGTGACCGACAAGGTGCATCCGTTGCTCACCAGTCTGATCCGCCAGGCCATGAACTCCTGGACCAAGGTCTGGCGGGCCTACGAGATCGAGGAGGCCGAGCTACTGCTGGGGCTCACCATCGTGGTGCAGGACGACGTGCTGGCGCGCCAGTTGGTGGACGTCGAGCTCACCCGCTACCGGCCGCCGCCACCGGAGCCGCCACCGCCCCTCGAGGACCCGCTGGTGCAGAGGGTGCGCCTGGAGGCCATCTCGTTCTGGATCAAGCAGTTCCGGGACGGGCTGATCACGGCCGACATGCTGGAGCTCGGGCTGGCCAACCTGATAGTGGATCCGGAGATCGTCCGGCTGATGCGCGACATCGAGGAGCAACGGGCCCGGCGGGCGGCCGAGATCCTGCCGTTGTACGAAGAGGACCCCTTGATGGCCAAGGTCCGCGAGGAGACGATCAGGGGCCACATCGAGATGTTCCGCAAACGACTGATCGGGCTGGACGAGCTGTACCTGTACCTGGTGCAAGACGGCCTGGCCCAACTGCTGGCGCAGGCCACGGTGCTGACTCAGGCGCTCAAGCGCGTCAAGAGCCTGCCCGCCGACAGCCCGTACTTTGTCAGGGACGCCGTGCGGGAGGTGATCGACGAGGCCATCGAGACCTACAGCGACATGGTCATGCGGGGCGAGATCTCGCTCGAGGAGGTGCGGGCCAACCTGGCAGGGGTTGGCGTGGATCCCGACCTGGTGACCTACCTGGTGGACACGCTGGAGGTGCGCCTGTTTGCCGCCAAGTGGGGGTTGTGACCTGGTGAGCCGCAGGGAATCCTGCAGAGGGTGCAGCTGAGCTCGCCCTCGATGAGGTAAATGGCTGCGATCCGCAGGCAATAACTAGGGTGTAATGTCGCTCGATCCTGCAATTGGTACCACCGGGCCGTAGAAGCCCAGGAGGATCCAGATTTGACCGCTGGGGGTCTTGACGACCAGGCCGCGGCAGGTTTCCATGGCCAAAAAGCCCTCGTGCTCGACGATGGGGCTGATCTGGGCACCGTAGCTGCCGTTGCCAGCGGCCACGACCAGGTCGTGGTCCCAGACGTCGGCCCACAGCTCGACGCCGCGAGTGGCGCGGGTACGCTCGAGCAGGGCCAGGAGGACGTCCCGGGGAATGGCGTAGGGCGGCTCGCCTTGCAGCCAGTCGGGCGTCGGCGGAGCGGCCGTGGGCGGCAGGATGGCCCGATCGACGGTGGGTGTGCGCCACGGAAAAGTGCGAACGTAGGGGCAATAGATGCGCTTGACTGCAGACAGGCTGAAAATGTCCCGCTCAGCTAGAGGCGGTGTGGCCACCGGGGGCAAGGGGGCACCGCAGGCCCGTAGCGCGAGGATCAGCAGGACAGTCAGGAGTAACGTGACTAGCAGCCAGACGCAGCCAGCGCTCGGGTCGGAGGGCTCGTCACCTATCCGTTTCATGAGGCACCTCTAATCGTGGGGACGTTCTCGATCACGGTCAAATCTTACCCGGAGCTCAACCTGGAGGT
>JAUVZB010000072.1 GCA_030602785.1 Dehalococcoidia bacterium | reverse complement strand
ACGGCGTTCCGCACGTACCGGCGGTATCTGCTAGAGGCCGGGTTTATCGACGCGGACGAGAACGAGCTGCTGCAATACGTCTACAGCGTGGCCAGCGCCAAGGGCAGTCACCACGGCGTGACGGACGAGGCCTGGACGCGCCTGGCCCGCCGCATGGTCTTCACGACCGGCCAATACGTGATGCAGCGCTACGCCGCCTGGCGCCACAACGGCCGGCCAACAGCGCCGCCCGAGCGGCAACCAGCATCCCCGCGACGCCGCTGGCTGCCGCGTGCAATCAGAAGGCTTATTCCCAATGCCTAGGGGATTGGGCGACGCGGCCCAGGCGCAGCTCATGTTGAGCGAAGACGTGGTAGTGACCTGACCGTACCGGGCGTGGGCCAGGCGCAGGTGCGTCACGTGCACGCGGTTCAAAACGTGCCGGCCACGGCGGTCGCAGCCTATGCGCTGCTGTTGCTGGCGGCGGCGCAGGCCTACCTAAGCCAACCCCTCCGCCGGATCGAGGCACCTTGACGGCAAGACGCGATCTCGCATAGCGTGCACGTGTAGGACGAGTGGAAGCCCATCGGTAGACATCGGAGGTCATATCGTGGCCAAACAGAGGAAGCGGCCAAACATCATCAGCGTCTACATGACGCCGCAGACTAAGGCCAAGCTGAACAAGGTCTGTGCTGACCGAGGCATGACGATCAAGTCCCTGCTGGGTCGCCTGCTAGATTCGTTCGTCGCCCTGGACCGAACTGAGCAGGCCATCGTGCTCGGCCAGGTTGAGGCGAGGCACGTCAGGACGCTGGCGGACCTGATCGGCCGACGCGGCCCGAAGTAGATCGCGGCTGCTGCGGGACGTGGGGCTCGCTGAGCACGTCGGCGTTAAAGCATCCCCGGGTTGGAATCAGCCTGGGAAGGTGTAGCCCAGCCTCGGCCGGGCCTTGACGCGTGACGCTGCATCCGGGGCTGTAGGTTGCCCCCACTACGCTGTTGAGTCTGGAGTGGATCTTCAGTATCCTACAGGCATCAGGTCTGCCCCGCTGACGACGGTCGTCATGTCCGGGGCATCCGGGGTTCAGGGCGGAGGAGGTGGGCGACATGTCGGCACGCACGCAAGGTCTAAGACTCGTATCGTTCACGATGGTCCTCCTGGTGCTCGGGCTGACGGTAGCGACCGCCAACGCCGACACGATCACCGTCTGCTGGGACGGTAGCGGGGATTACCTGACCATCCAGGAGGGTATCGATGCGGCCGCCGATGGCGACGAGGTGGTGGTCTGTGACGGCACCTACACCGGCCCCGGCAACCGCGACCTGGACTTCCACGGTAAGGCGATCACCGTCCGCTCCGCCAACGGCCCGGAGAACTGCATCATCGACTGTGAAGGCAGCGGACGCGGATTCTTCTTCCACAATGGTGAGACCGACGCGTCGGTCGTAGATGGGTTCACGATAACGAACGGCCACGCCAACCTCGGCGGCGGTATCTGCTGCGACGCCAGCAACCCCACCATCGTCGGCTGTATGATCGTGGGCAACGCGGCGATAGGGTCTGAGGGCCAAGGGGGAGGCATATGCTGCAGGAACAATAGTTGCCCCGAGATCACTGGCTGCACGATCATCGACAATTGGGCCGACTGGGGCGGCGCTATCTGCTGCAACACTGGCAGCCCGACGTTCACCAACTGCACGATCAGTGGGAACTCCGTAAATTTCGATGGCGGCGGCATACGTTGCGGCTGGACCAGCCCAACGATCCGAAACTGCACCATCACCGGCAACACGGCGTTTTCGTCCGTCGGCGGTGGCGTCGTCGTGAGCAACAGTGACAGCAGCCCGACGATCACCAACTGCACGATCAGCGGGAATTCGGCGGGTTCCTATGGTGGCGGGATCTACTGCTACGACGATAGCCCGACAATCACCAACTGCACGATCATGTGGAATACGGCTGTCAACGAGGGCGGTGGCGTCTGCTGCACGTGCAGCAGCCCGATGATCATCAACTGCACGATCACGGGCAATACAGCGGCAGGACCCTTCGACCATAGCTATGGCTACGGCGGCGGCATCGCCTGCTTTTACAACAGCGCCCCGGCGATCGTCAACTGTATCATTTCAGGCAATAGCTCGGGCGGGGAAGCCGTGTCGTCCGGCAAAGGCGGCGGCGTCTACTACTGGTCGAGCTGGCCGACGATTGCCAACTGCACCATTGCGGGAAATACCGCCTACTCACTTCACTACCCCGGCCAGGGCGGCGGCGGACGAGGCGTTCAAGCTGGCGCAGGCGTTGGGCATCGACACCGAGGAGATGTGGGATCGCACGGGCGTGCTGGAGAAGCAGGGGCAGAATGTGCAGGCCCTTTCGGTGGCCAAGCGGATGCGGATCAAAGACCTCGGCGAGCCGAACGTGGACGGCTCCCCCGCCACGCTGATCGACACGCTGCACCGCTGCTGTAGCTTCCGCGAGAAGGGCGACACGGGCGGGCTGTCCGAATACCTCGCCCGCAGCGGCCACGGTCGCAACGAGAAGCTCTGGACGGTCGCGCAGGCCGTCAGCGAAGTCCTGCCCGACGGCGACAAGGAAAAGCAGCTCTTGCAGGGGTTGCTGAACCAGCGGGATAAGGTGGAAGAGGCGATGAAGGAAGGACGATTGTTCTGATGAGCGAACAGGAGATTCGGTAATCATGCTAGAAGGCGATGAGCTGTTTGAGCGAGTGGCATCCGCGAAGACTGAGAAGCAACGCATCACCGTTCTCGCGGATGAGGGCGAATCATTCAACCATCAGCTACACAAGGAGTTCAATGCCGTTGTGCGGAGTTTCCCGGATTGCGACGTATTCAGCTTGGCTATCGCCTTCTCTCTGCAGGCGGGCAACTTCGCCAAGTACACCAAGCCGGACGCGAGGCGCTACTACAAGACCGTCAACAAATACATCTACGTTGATGATGTCGTGCCCGTGGAGAAGAAATGGATCGTGCAGTACGCCGGTGAGTTGGGTTGTGGTGAAGGGCAGGTGGGCCTCGCCAGCGCTATTGAAACGTGGCAGAACATTGCGCTGCGATTCGACTACGAGGAATGGATCACCCGCCGCTACTCAATGAGGAAGCTCAAGGAGTTCCAAGACCTCATCGTGAAGAGGGTGCTTGACGCGGAAGCCGACGGTGAGAGGTTTGGCGTTGGCCCGTGGTTGGTCGCGGCCCCCTTCAAGTGGCTGGCCTGCAAGCCCAGATTGTGGCCCGATCCTCAACTGGAGAAGCTTCTCATGCCTCACGGCAGTCAAGTGCGGGCCGGGATGCACCGCCTGAAGGAACTCGTGACGCTTAAGGTTCCCTCATCTGAGCCGGAGGAGTTTGCAGATGGACTAACAGATGCCTATCTTCTCCAGGGAGAGCAGATGCGATTGGCGAGAGCAGTCAGGAGTAGGACGATCCACATTAACTCCGGCTTTTGGCTTCTCGGCCAGAAGGATGAGTAGGTGCCGAGGGCAAGGAGCCGCGCCGGGGACGCCCAACCAGCGATGCTGATATGCTTAGAGGATTCATGTGACTGACCTTCTGATCTACTGGCGGGATTACGCGGCCAACTGGGCGTACCAGTTCGCGGGGGAACGTGCGTTCTACTGGCACAGCAGCGCGAAGTGCATCGCCGGGTTGCAGCCGAGCGATCGGATGTGGATGGTGACATCCGGGAGGGGTCTGCGCGAGGACGCTGAGCAGGCGGCGTTCCTCGTGGGCGTGTGGGCCGTGCGCGAGGTGGTCGACAACCCGGGCGACGATCTGGCCTATCCTGCGGATGGCTACCGCAAGCGGGTTGTCGCCGACCCGTCGGCATCGGTGATGCTGGCCGACCCAATTCCCGTGGATCACATTCTGCGCCCCGCAGGCGGAGACCGGGCGGTGTCCATCGGTCGGTTCCTGCAAGGGCCTCGTGTTCTTTCTGACGAGAAGAAACGCCTGCTGCGCGCGGCAGCGGGCGGTGAACTGGCAGCCGAATGGCTGAGGAGCAAGGTATGAGTACGCTGAAAGCGTGGAGACAGGTCGTCACGCCTCATGAGGACATTCGTCATGGCCGCTTCGACGCCTCGGTTTTCGCGGCTGATCTCGGTGAGGTGATGGCGGGCCGGGGCGCGGTGGACTATCGCGATCCCGCTGCTTTCTTCGGCAAGACCTTTCTGACGAAGGGGCTGGCCGATGTGCTCACGGGCGTCGTGCGGCGCGCGGCAGGCCACAAAGACGGCGAACCCGTCGTGCAGATGCAGACGCCGTTCGGCGGCGGCAAGACGCACACGCTGCTGACCATCTACCACCTGCTCAACGATCCGAAGAACGTCGCCAACCTCGCTCCGGTGAAGAAGCTGATTGCGGACGCCGAACTCAAGACGGTTCCCAATGCGCGCGTGGCGTGCATCGTCGGCACGGCCATGAATGTCGCCAGCGACCGGACGATGTGGGGCGAGATCGCGTATCAGCTTGGCGGTGACTCGCTGTACAAGCTGGTCGAGAAGGAAGATCTGGCCAAGACCGCGCCGGGAAGCAATCTGCTTGGCAAGATGTTCGAGAAGTGCGGCCCCTGCGTGATCCTGATGGACGAGATTCTCGTCTACCTCGTCAAAGCAGAGAAGATTAGGGAGGGCGATTGGACACTGCGTGGCAGCACGCTGGAGGACCGGACCAGCGCCTGCGGGTCGCGGAATTCCCTTTGGCGTTCGACGAAATGGCACACGTGGGACCTCCGGTTGCTTGGCTATCACGGAATGTACGTATAGCGGGTCGCCTTGACGCTCTCCGAATACCTGCCTACTGTGCCGTCGCCTGTACGAATGGGACGGGAGGCAAGTAGTGGCCAAACGCAAGCAGACAGAGAAAAAGCGGCCGAACATCGTCAGTGTGCACCTGTCGCCCCAAGGGAAAGCCGCCCTCGACAAGGCCTGCAACGACCGCGGCATGACGATCAAGTCCCTGCTGAGTCGTCTGATCACCTGGTTCGTCACGCTGGACCGAACTGAGCAGGCCATCGTGCTTGGCCAGGTTGAGGTGAGGCACGTCAGGACGCTGGCGGACCTGATCGGCCGACGCGGCCGGTCCGCTCGCGGGCGGTCATGATGGGCGAGCCCCCGGGGCTTCCGCGTATCCCCGCCCCCGCTCTCCCTGGCCGAAAACCCGCCTAAAGGGGCCGGATACGGGCCGAGGATCAACGCAAACGGCGTCGGGGGCACCTGGGGTAGCAGGAAACGCGAAACCGGCCCAGAGACGGCCAGCTTCGGGGGGAGAATCACCCGCCAAAGGCCGGCTGCTGCCCGTTAGGGAAAATGGGTATTGAGCCCGCACTGGCCCTGCCTGTATCATACAGGCTGCATTTCCGCCCCTGTTGGCGATGGTCGTCATGGACGGGGGCGTTTGGGGCTCGGGGGGAGGGAGAGAGTATCATGTCGAATCGGATTCAGAGTCTGGCACTCGTGATCTTGGGGGTACCGGTCCTGGCGCTTGCGCTGGTGACAGCGACCGCCAACGCCGACACTATCCACGTCTGCTGGGACGGCAGCGGGGATTATCTCACCATCCAGGAGGGGATCGACGCCGCCTCGGACGGCGACGAGGTGGTCGTCTGCGACGGAACGTACACCGGCCCACTCAACAAGAATCTCGAGTTCCACGGCAAGGCGATCACCGTCCGTTCGGCCAACGGCCCGGACAACTGCATCATCGACTGCGAGAACGAAGGCCGCGGTTTCTACTTCTTGTTCACCGGCGAGCCCCCTGAGGCCCTGGTGGACGGATTCACGATCACCAACGGTCGTGAATGGCTGGGTGCCGCCATATACTGCAGGGGCGCGAGTCCAACGATCGCTAATTGCCACATGATCGGGAATTCAGCCGACGGCGGAGGCGGTGCTATTGCCTGTTACGATTGTGATGCAACGGCGATTGTCAATTGCACTATCGTCGGCAACTATTGCGGGTATCTCGGGGGCGGCATCTTCTGTCAGAGGGTTGGCACGGGCGTGATCGCGAACTGCAAAATCGCGGGGAATAGCTCAGGGTTTGTTGTAGGCGGCCTCCACGCGAGTATTCCTTCTGGCGCTGCGGATGTCAGCGGATGCACAATCGTAGGGAACTCTTCGGTAGATCCAGCGAACTGCGCATGCGCGCTGGACGGCGCCGTCAACGTGGTCAACTCGGTTGTCTGGGATAACACGCCGTGTCAAGTGGAGGGGGGCTTCGTCACCTATTGCGACGTGCAAGGTGGCCGGGATGGCGAGGGGAACATCGATGCTGATCCGCTGTTCTTCGATCCTGACGGCCCGGACGATGATCCGAACACGTGGGAAGACAACGACTACCGTCTGTCGGCCGGTTCGCCGTGCATCGACGCAGGTGACAACGATGGCGTGCCCGCCGACGTGCTGGACCTCGACGGAGACGACGACACGCAGGAGCCGATCCCATTCGACCTGGGCGGCGACCTGCGGTTCATCGATGACCCGGACACAGATGACACCGGCCACGGCGAGCCGCCGATCGTGGACATGGGGGCGTACGAGTATCAGATCCCGGGCGACCTGAACGGCGATGGGGGCGTCGGTCACGCGGACCTCAACGTCTTGTTGAGCGACTGGGGCTGCAGCGGTGGGGACTGTCCCGGCGACTGCGATTTCGACGGTGACACTGACCACTCGGATTTGGGCATTCTGCTGCACTACTGGGGCACGGGGTGGCCGTAGTGGACGAAGATAAGATGTTGGACCGAACTCAACGTGTGACTCCAGTCATCGTGGCGGCACCTCTCGCTCCGTATCCGAATGAAACTGCGTGATGCGAGGGTGATTTTCTGCTGGAAACCGGCAGATTCCGTGAGCGCGGCAGATGTCGACGGCGTTATATAGGGTGAAGTGCAGTTGAGCTGCGCGCCGTCCCGAGGAGCGTACGGCTGAGCTGGCCGAAACGCCTACCCGGCTGAAGCGATTGGAACCGGCGCACCAGGGACATCTGATCAACTGGGGCTTCGCCATCTGTGACGCCGCGCTCCGCAAGCATGTGAATCCAGGGCTGCCCACGCCGGGAGGGTTCCCATACCCAGGAGCGGGCGTCTGATCGAGATCACGTCTCTCGGACAAGGAGAATGGAGATGAAACGCACGTGTGTGATGCTGCTGTTCTTGGTGGCGAGCGGTTCGCCAGCGACCGCCCTGGAACCAGAGGATGGTGCGGTCTTCGTCCGGGTGGTCGATGTCGGTGCCGGATTGTGCTGCGTGGTCAAGATGCCCGGCGATCATTACATGATCTACGATGCGGGCTACTGGCAGGGCTCTGGCGAGCAGGCCACCATAGACGCGATTCAGGAGCTGGTTCCGGCAGGAGCGGAGGTTGACCTACTGGTGCTGAGCCACTCGGACGCAGATCACCTGGGCACCGTCGACTGGATCTGCGACACGTACACGGTCAAGAAAGTGCTGCGTTCCGGGCACCAGCGTTCAACGGCCACGTGGCAGGCCGCTGATCAGGCGATCAGGCTCGAACGTGAAAACGACGGCTGCCTGGACATCAATCTGCGCTACTTCGAGTACCCGCCCGGGGCCACATACCGCTTCGGCGACACCTTCGTGACGATGGTGTGCGGCTTCCACAAGCCGCCTGCGGACTGGGGCTCCCTCGACCAGAGCGAGAAGCGCAATGCGGGCAGCGTCGTGATCCGGCTGCTGTACAAGGACAAGTCGATTCTGTTCACCGGCGATACCGTAGGCCGTCACATCGATGACGCCGCCAACGCGTGCATTGCCGCCGAGAAGTTCATGACCGACATGTCCAAGGTGATCACCATCGACTCGGACGTGCTCATAGCCCCGCACCACGGGGGCGACAACGGCAGCTCGACGGCGTTCATCCAGGCGGTCAGCCCGGAGTTCGTGATCTTCTCAGCCGGTCACGACTACGATCATCCGCGGGCGGCTGTGGCGCAGCGCTACCTGGACCAGGAGGTGGTGCTGGCGAAGATGTTCCGCACGGACTTCGGCGATGATGAGAGCGACGACGGGGACGACGAGTGGACGCACGGTCGGCAGGCGGGGACCCACGACGGGCCTGGCGATGATGACGTCGATATCCTGATTCGATCGACAGGTGAGCTGGTCGTGGAGTATCGAAACCCGCACTAAGCACCGCGATGACCAGCGCGGCATCGGACGTCCAAACATGCGAAAGGTACCGGAGCGAGTCTTGGCCCACGTCACCGCCTCGGGCGAGTTCGGTGGAGGACGCGTAATTCCGCCGGATGCTTCGAACGGTCATTGTGGACCAGCGGCCTGGGCTGCCGCGTGGACCTTTGGTTGGCCCACATCCTCGGCGGCGAAGCCCTCAGCGGCGCAGTGTCGGCGGCTGACGCGGCCCGGATCGATCAGCACGAGCCGACCGACTCCGAGCGCTGCGAGCTGCAGGGTAACCTGGCGGCCGATGGCATTGAGGCCGAAGA
>JAUVZB010000074.1 GCA_030602785.1 Dehalococcoidia bacterium | reverse complement strand
TGGCGCCGGGGAGAGGGGATCGTAATCTACGCGACAGGCTCTTACGCCTAAGGGGCACGTCTGATTCCCCTCTCCCGCGACATCGCTGGGACACTGTACATCAAGATACAAGGGGCAGGCTCCCATGCCTGCCCGTCGGGGTTGGGTGGTGTTCCATTGTAGGGGTGGACCTCTGTGTCCGCCCGCCACTGGTTTGTGCACCGTCCGGCGGTTGGCTGCACCAACACCTCCACCTGCATCCCTCGCCCCCACCACGGGCAGGCGCAGAGGCCTGCCCCTACATTCGGACCGACTCGCGTCCACCGGGCACGTGCAACGTGCCCCTACAGCACGAACCACGGCCATGCCCTCGCCATGAATCAATCTTGACATCCAAGACAGTAGCTACATTCCGCGCTTCGCGCACTCTCGGCCTTCGTGAAGTGGCGCGCCAACCCTGCCCTACGCTGTGTAGCCTCACCGTCAGTGTGCTTATTCCGACAGGCTCCTAGAGGAGGGGCAACTCTCTGCCGATCTCGGTGAGCTGCTGGATCCTGGAGTGGGTCTCCTGAATCTGCCCCTTGTGCTCTTCAGCGTAGCGCGTTGCCTGTTCGTACATCTCTGCGATGCGTGGAATGTTGGAGAGATGGGATAGAATCAGCGTGATGTCTATGAAGTGCTTCTCGCCGGGGAAGTCCCCACCGCGTATGAGCGCGTTGGACGCAGTCTCGGAGAGGGAGTCGCTCAGGGCCTTCACCATGTCCATGTTCATCTCTTTGGCAGGGCCCGACATGATGTAGATGGCCTTCGCCGAGGCTCTTGGATTGCACGCGACCGACAGGTCGCTGATTGCCGCGTCGAGGGCTTGTGAACCCCTGAAGCTCTCAATGGCTTTGTCAGCGAACCGCTTCTTGCCAATCTCCCAGGGGAACCTGAAGGCGGGAAGCTCGGTGCGACCGATGCCGATAGCTGTCCACCCCTCGAACGTCGCGATCAGGTCGCCTGCGTCGACGGTTCGAGCCCCCACGTGTTTCCGGTTTGTCACCTCACCGGCGCACATCATGTCGTAGAACGGCTCGGTGATGATGCGGTTAATCAGTTCCATATTGTTGGCGAGGCTGGAGTCCTTCTTGACGTACCTCTGGTTGTCTGCAAGGAACACGGCGTCCGCGACCTCGTAGGTGGACTTGAGAGACGTGGCGGTGTTGTACACGCTCCTGGCCTCGCTGAACTGCTCATGTTCGAACGGTAGAACTGCGAGGGCGTACACCGGCTTGTTGATGTACCGCTCCTTCAGCATCTTCACGATGATGGGGAGTGAGCCGGAGCCCGTTCCTCCTGCAGTGCCTCCGATTACGAGGAATGCATGCGTCTCATAGAAACGCCTTTCGCTCTTCAATGCCTCGAGTATCTTGTCGCCATCCTCCCTGGCGAGTTGCGCGCCCAGCTCGTTTATCTTGCCTACACCGTGGCCGAGCGTCTGTCGCAGTCCCATGAGGACTCTGTGAGAGTAGTCGTTCTTGATGAACCTCAGACCGGTGAGGTCTGCCTGGTCAGTGTTGGCAGCGATGACGATAGGAGCTATCGTTGCCTTCCTCTCTGACTGTGCCTTGAGGTTGAGCCTCGCGAATTGATCAGCAATGCGGCAGCCGCATTGTCCCAGTCCGATAACCGCCAGTTTCATATCATTCCTCCATTTCGATTGCTCGCCGGCCTGAAGCGTCCCTAGTCATAGAGACCCACGCGGTCTCGGATGATGAGGACGTATACCAGCGCGCCAATCAGCACCGCCGCGAGGACAATGATGACTATCAGAGCCCATGTGGGCAGTAGCCCGGCTTTGAAGTTGTTCGCTGCACTCCAGCCGCTGTCGTTCAAGGCGCCATCTATTGCCTTGACTCTCCAGTGGTAGGTGCCATATGGCAGTGCCTCTGTCTCGGTGAGCGTGTAGCTCATCTCAGGTCCGGTCGTTGAGACGATAATCGCGCTTCCTTGCGCGATAAGTCCGGTCTTGGAGATGAGTACCTGGCTGAAGTCGGGCGTGGCTGATATCTGCAATGCGTAATTCACGCCACTCGGGTCGTCAACGATCCTCCATGTGATGGTGGGAGTCTGCTTGCCGAGAATTCCGATGCGCGTGGCGTTCTCCGGAGAGCCCGGGATGGGCTTCGCGGGAGCCGTGGACTCCATCGCGTACGTGAGGGTAAGGGTCGAGTCGCCAAATGTGACGGTCACGGGATGGTTCGCCGTGTGAACGCTCTGTGTGTGCGTGGCCGCGAAGGCCACCGCCGGGAGCGTACCGTTGGTGTTTGTGGCTCCAGTGCCCTTGCCGACGCCGTCATATGCCACAATGACGGGGGTGCCTGCCGGCAACCCTGTGCCGGTCACAGACAACTCGGTGCCCACGTTGCCGCTTGTGGGCTCCATGAGCACGGCAGGCTCCACTTCGAAGTCGACGTTGTCGATGTCCGACTTGCTCGTGTCCTCACCTTCGGCGTCGATCTCGTGCGTGCCCATGGCGGCATTCGGAATCGTGACGGTAACTTCGAACGTGCCGTCATTGTCGGCGCTGAACGCGGTCTTGATGCTCTTGCCGTCGAAGAGTATCTCGATGTCATCCTCGCTTGCCTCGAAGCCGCTTCCACTGACTGTCAGGGTGGTGCCGACCACTCCCTTTGTCGGCTCGATGCTGATGCCGGCGGTCATCATGAACGGGGCTGCAGCACAATCGTCTTCGTCTGTGTCGTCGCCTCCGGCGGTGATGTCGTGCTCTCCGGCACTGGCAGCAGGGACGATGAATGAACCCGTCCACGTGCCCAATTCGTCCGCTTCTATGTCTGCGAGCAGTTCCGCCTCAATCTTGTCATCGCCAAAGTAGACGACGATGTCTTCTTCATCTTCTCCGAAGCCGGTGCCTTTCAGTTCAACTTCTGTGCCGGCGGGTCCCTCTGCCTCATCAGGGTCGCAATCCTCGCCGTCAACGGAAACGAACTCGATCTTGGGTGTGACCTCGAAATCGTCATCGGATTCGAGATAACCTTCCACGTCATCAGTATCGGCGGTGCTACCAAAGTCTTTGCTGACTACCGCCACGCGGTGAGTGCCCCCGGGGCACTCAGGTATCTCGAATTCCTCTGTGACGAAGTCATAATCCCACGTGCCTTCCACCACTTCTTCGTCCTCGAAGTCCCAGTCATCGTCGTCGTCCAGCACTCTCACCCAGTTGTCACCATCTTCCTCCAGCTGGAAATATGCCCAGGCGTCGTCGTAGTCGTCGTCATCCTCAGTGCCGCCACCGTCCAGATAGACCTCGGTGCCGACGGGACCGCTGTCGGGCTTGAGACGGAAAGAATCGATGTCGATGTCAGCCAGCAATGGGCTGACGGCGACGGGCAACATCAGGCCCGCTATTGTTAGTGCGGCAATCAAACGGGATAGCACTCTCATGTGTGACAGACCTCCTTAGTTATCTGGCTCACTTCTAGAATATGAACGAGGGCAAGTTGCCAAAGGTAAACGGATTGGCGCCGAATTCTTCTGGCAGGCTGAGAGAGGGCACAACCTCCTGGTGGAAGGCCGCTGAGCATTGCGCCCGTGACCATTACGACTCCAGCCTATCACACGTGCAAAAGGGCGTCAAACAAGTGTTACAACTGTCAACAGACTACGGAACTGCTGTTGATGTTCTACGATTCTGCCAGTCCTTGACTGTTCAGCGGAAGTGTCCACGGATGGATCTGTAGGGGCGATGCATGCGTCGCCCGTCGGGTTGTGTGCCGTTCACGGTTGTGTTGGCCTTCGCGGCATTGCGTGACGACTGGGAGGCCGGACAGGCATACCTGTCCCCTACATCACGAACCACCGCCATGTCCCCACGGGCACGTGAAACGTGCCACTACATCTGAACAGCCCCGCCACCATGGGCGGATACAAGGGGCGACGCATGCGTCGCCCGTAGGGTTGTGTGCCATTCACGGTTGTGTTGGCCTTCGCGGCGTTGCGCGACGACAGAGCGGCGGGACAGGCATGCCAGGACCCTGCGTCTGAAACTACCACCCCACTACACCACCACGGGCGGATTTGTAGAGGCGACGCATGCGTCGCCCGTAGGGTTGTGTGCCGTTCACGGCTGTGTTGGCCTTCGCGGCCTTGCCTGAGGACAGCGCGACGGGCCAGGCATGCCTGGCCCCTGCATCTGAAACCACCACACCACCACGGGCGGATTTGTAGGGGCGACGCATGCGTCGCCCGTCGGGTTGTGTGCCGTTCACGGTTGTGTTGGCCTTTGCGGCGTTGCCTGAGGACAGTGCGACGGGCCAGGCATGCCTGGCCCCTACGTTCGAAACCACCCCACTACACCACCACGGGCGGACACGGAGGTCCGCCCCTACATCACGAACCACCACCATGTCCCTATGGGCAACCGTGGACTGCTGCCGTGCCTCTCATCGGCCGGTGGGTCGTTCACGAACGCCCCCTACATTCGGACCACCCCTCGGAGCCGCGCTTGCATGTGGGGACTGCCGGCTTGCGGCAGCGCAATAGAACCCGGGAAGCAAGAACACGAATGGAGCGCAGCGGGCGAAATCCAGGTGGCGAAAGACCTACCGCCGCCTCGTGACAATCCAGACCACGATGAGCACGTTGAGCATCCCGAGAAGGCCTATCACCAGCCAGATCCACTGTGGAGTCGCGGACGGAGGGACCCCGGAGGCCAGGTCCAGCACGGGGGAGGGGCCGGGAGGCAGAGTCTGAGGCTCGCCCATCACCGTGAAGGACGCGACAGACCACTCACTTGGAGCGGGCTTGAGCGCTCGTACGCGCCAGAAATACGTCTTGCCCCAGTCCAACTCTCCCGGATACACGCAGGCAGTCCGGTCCAGTTCCTGCCTCTCAATCACGAGAGTGAACTCATTGTCCTCGGCGAGCAGGAACTGGTACTCCGTCGTCGGAGGAAAACCGTTCCATGAGAAGCCCGGAGTCCTCGACACACCCTGAGCTCCCGGCTCGGGTGCGTCAGGCAGCGGGGCAACGTGCATCTTCTCCACTGTCGTGGCGGCAGCGACGATGAACCGCATCGACGGAGACCAGCGCGTATGGACCTCCTCCCCCTCGGTCGTCCCTGTTGCCCTTACGCGCCAGTAGTACGTCTCCCCACAACCGAAGATGAACGGAATCTCGAAATAGCAGACGCCCGGGGCGTCACAGCAAACCGGGTCGATCTGATCCACCTCGAGGAGGACAAACTTGAACTGCTCATCCATGGCCACCCACAACTCATATATCTCGGCCTTGGGAAGCTCCTTCCAGTGAAAGCAGAAAGGGCAGGAGTCACAGGCACACGGGTCACAGTCAAGTACTTCGCCTATCGCCGGAGAGACCGGCCACGGCGTCGGAAGTGCAAACGTGTCGGAGTATACCCAGAGACAACCTTGTTCCGCCTCGTAGTCATAGGCTTGCCCATCGACAGCCCACAGATTGACTGCATCGTTGACCGTAGTCCGAAGCGTGCCAGCCCTGAAGTCAACTCCCGCGGACAGTCCAACCGTCAACCGGTCCCAGTCAATCACACCCACGGTGTTGGCACGAGACACGAGTGTGCGGTCGGCGCCATGGCCGAAGGCGCCATAGAGCACACCGGCGGTGTGAGCGAGCCCGGAGAACCCGTTGTCGGGCGGATGGAGGCTGTCCCACTCGGCACTTCCACCAATCGTCCACCTGTACATCCCGCTTGTCCCAACCTCAGTTGCCGCGTAGAGGAGCTTGTTCCGTGCGAATTCTTGGTCGACAGCCATCTGCACGGGGCCGGGTTCAGGCAGCGCCTGGAGGAGTTCAAACGTCTCGCCACCGTCCGTCGAACTGGCTATCTTCCCCTCGTCGCCGTTGTCCCCAACAAAGATGTAGTAACTCCCGTGGAATCCGATTGTATGGCCGGATTTCAGGCCCGTGTCGATTTCCCGGGTCCAGTCCCACACATACCAGCGCCGTATCTTCGTCCACTGGGCGATGTTGAGTTCGAAGTCATCCAGCACGTAGATGCGCTCGCTGCTGACCACTGCGAAATCAGTGATGTCCGGGCAGTCCCTCACCCGCTCCCACCTCTGCCCTTCGTCGAGCGACTTGTACGCGAAGTTGCTCCCGCGCACGGCATAGAACACCGCGTCCTCGGGGCTATCCTCAGGCGTCCGCCGCATTATTATGTCGTCCGTCAGGCTGTCGATGTAGTCGACCCTTTCCCATCTCTGTCCCAGTCCCTCCTCCTCGGCTGCCCTGGTCCTCCAGATGCTGTCCATGCCCGCGCCCACCGATGCAACGTACAGCACATTACCCGGGTCATCCTCCGGAGTCTCGCCGACAAGCCAGAGGGAGTAGTCGCACAGGTTCGCCATGTCCGTGTCGATAAGACTGATCTGATTCCAGGCGCCATAGTTCTCGCCTGCTGAGGAGCGGGAGACCGCACTCTCATCGAGAGCCACACCATCCCAGGTACCGCCCGGAATCGTCGTGTCATACCACCCGGCAGCAGTTGTGACGCTATTCGAACTGGTCCCGCAGTAGGCCCAGGAACCGTCCGGGCTGAAGGCAACAATCGCGTTGCCCGACCCGCTACCGTAGCCGGCTGAGGGCGGCTTCCAGGGCTCCCACCAATCGGGGTAGGACTCCGTCGGGTTATCGCAGAAATGCAGCAAGGCCTCCGCGTCCTCTCCCTTCGCCGCCACCTCGCCCGCCAGAAGCAGTCCTCCGTGATAGGCAATCGACATGATGGCGAGCTTGCTGCCACGATCGACATCGAGGCGGCGGACGTCTGTGTTCTCGACCCGGTACACGTCGTCCGTGTCGGCCTCCGAAGCATACGAGACGAGCAGGTTCCGGTCAGCCGAAATATCGCCCGAGTAGCCGTCGTAGAACACCAGGTCGGAGAAGATAATCTCGTCCTCCGTTGGCGAGTCCTCATCCAGCTCGGAGACATCAACAAAGTCCGGGTCTGTCGGGTCCGTCCAGTTCGTGGTATTCGTCTCCGTGTTGCGGTACCCCGTGCACACGAATGTGCCTGTATCGTCGCTGCCGATGGCGACAATCGTCTCATCGACATCGTAGCCGGGAGAGAAGCGAACGGTGCTCACATCCTTGTCCAGCTCCTGCTCGGACCACGCACCCCACACCCCTTCAGTGACCACCCATACATCGCCGTAGGGAACCCCTGAGGCCGCAACGCGAGTGCCCACGGCGATATCACGTACGCCGTCGTATGCACCCGACACGCATACGTCAGCTATGAGTTCAGTCGGCAGCCAACCCGCCCCGGATGAGGCATAGTCCCACGTCTCTCCCCCGTCGTCGGAAACGTAGACCTCCTGTCGCCCGTCGGTCACAGCCACAACGAAGTCCGGGTCGTCCGGCGCCACTGCGAGGTCCCAGACAGGGAGAACCGGAGCAGGCTCCGCGTCGAGGAGAGCGTCCAGTATCTCGTCCTCCCACGTCAGGCCGCCATCCTCGGACTTGTAGAGGACCAGGTTGGGTATGTCCGCGGCGTACCAGACGCTGTCAGAGGCAGGAACGAGAACGTTCACCTCGCTCGGGGTCACCACCATGAAGTCCTCGTCGCTCGGCGTACGAATCGTCGACCAGAGCAGCCTGTCCGGGGCCGCAAGTGCCGGCGTGTCAGGCGAGAGAATCAAAGCCAGCGAGGGCGTCAGCAATGACAAACAGAAAAGGACCTGGACAAACCGTCTCTTGACCATGTCTGCGGTAATTCTCATTCCAACAGGTATGTTTGTCAATACGTACGGGTTTGCATGTTGATGTTCTACGATTCTGTCAGTCCGTGCGGCAGGTTGTCGGCAGAGTGGAATTGCGTGATTCCTGCTGTGGGCGGACCTCTGTGTCCGCCCGTGGAGGAGGATGAAGTGTTGTGATTCGGCGTAGATACCGTCTTGCATGTCAAGCTGCTATAGCTATGGCAGGGTCGAATGGGCTTCCGTTCTTGAGCACTCCGAAGATGATGTGAACGAGTTTGCGCATAGCCGCGCCCACGATGACCATGTTGCATTTGCCATAGCCT